>JAQSXD010000379.1 GCA_029266295.1 Bacillota bacterium
AAGGAAAGAATCTCGCGACTGACGGTAACCGGAAATCTGAAACTTCAAATTGTTGGTGATCTCATTCATCCTTCCGATTTTATTGTATTGGTAGTACCAATTGACAAAGCTGCACCCAAAGGGAGGCTGATCCTGCCCCAGCAGCAGACCATACGGGATATTCTGGAAGCAGACGCTGCTGCCATCGTCGTCAAGGAATATGAACTGAGAGAGACGCTTGAAAACCTTGGAAAACGTCCGGCTTTGGTCATAACCGACAGTCAGGTCTTTGCCAAAGTTTCGGCGGATACCCCCAGGGATATTCCTCTAACTTCCTTTTCGATATTAATGGCACGATACAAAGGCCTTTTGGAAACAGCGGTGAGGGGAGTTGCGGCGATAGAACGACTGAAGGATGGAGATTCGGTTTTGATTGTAGAGGGCTGCACCCACCACCGCCAATGCGATGATATCGGGAGCGTCAAGATTCCTCGCTGGCTGGGACAGTACACCGGGAAGCAGCTGAACTATAAGACCGCCATGGGTGCCGTATTCCCCGAAGACCTCTCAGAATATTCATTGGTCATCCACTGCGGGGGCTGTATGCTCAATGAGAGGGAAGTGAAGTATCGAATGAAGTGCGCGGAAGATCAAAATGTACCGATTACCAATTACGGAATCGTGATTGCTTATATGCAGGGAATCCTCAAGCGAAGCATTGAGATTTTCCCCCATCTTCTAACGGAAATAGAGGACTAGCCATGCGGATAGAACGGGATATTCTGGGAGAAAAAGCCCTGGAAGACGGAGCTGCTTACGGAATCAATACGGTAAGGGCGTCAGAGAATTTCAATTTGAATCATAGGTCGGTCAATCTAAATCTGATTTATGCGGTGGTTAAGATTAAGAAGGCAGCTGCTGTTACGTATCTGCGCCTTAAGGCTGGACGGGAAGGCGTCTATGAAGCCATTATTACCGCCTGTGACAAAATTTTGGCGGGGGGATATGCGGATTGCTTCATCACCGATGCCTTGCAGGGAGGTGCGGGCACTTCCACCAATATGAATGTCAATGAGGTGATTGCAAACTTGGCGCTTGTCGAAATGGGGAAAAACTACGGGGACTACGACGTGATTCATCCCCTTGATGATGTAAATCGGGGTCAATCTACCAACGACGTTTACCCCACAGCCCTTCGTATTGCTGCGGTAGAACAGCTTCGTGAGCTGAGCGAGGGCTGTGCAGCACTGCAGCAATCGCTCCAGATAAAGGAAAATGAGTATCAGGATGTTGCGAAACTCGGAAGAACGGAGCTTATGGATGCTGTTCCTGTAACGTTGGGAGCCGAATTCGGCGCCTACGCACAGTGTATCGCCAGGGATCGGTGGAGGCTTTATAAAGTAGAGGAAAGACTAAGGCAGGTCAGCATTGGCGGAACTGCGGTGGGCCTGTCACATAATGCGGAGAAAAAATACAGGTTCGGAGTGATTGAAGAGCTAAGAACGATAACGGGCATCGGATTGGCAGCCGCTGAATATCCTATGGATATTACGCAGAATAACGATGTTTTTGTTGAAGTATCCGGTCTGCTGAAAGCGTTGTCTGTCAACCTTCTTAAGATCTCAAATGATTTGCGCCTTATGAATTCAGGCCCCTATGGCGGGTTGTCTGAAATTCGCCTTGCCGAGCTCCAGCAGGGAAGCACCATTATGCCGGGGAAGGTCAATCCTGTCATCCCAGAGATGGTGATGCAGTGTGCCATGCGTGTGATTGCAAATGATACGGCGATCACGATGGCAGCAGAACGGGGGGAGTTTGAGCTGAATGCTTTCGGCCCGCTGATTGCAGACTCTCTTTTGGAAAGCCTCCAGCTACTCAAGGAAGCCGTGCTTCTGTTTCGTACAAAGTGTATTGAACCGCTGACAGCCAACCGGGAACGGTGTAACGAGCTTCTAGAAGGCAGTTATGCTTTCGCTGCGGACTATATCCGCAAGCTTGGCTATGATACTGTCAGCAGAGTGGTGAAGGAGCATCCTCCGAAAGATGCAAAAGAAATTCTGGACAGGCTTGAGGAAGAAACCCTCGCATGATTGGGAACCTTCGGGAGTAAATATATTAAGGAAGCAAAAAAGAAATCAGCAAGAAATGCCCATCGCCAGCTTCTGGTGCTACGGGGGAATGAGGAGCTTTCTTAATGGAACTTGTGGGACTGTCGTTATCAGAATTTATATCCGGGATTTTGTCCGTTGTTTTAATCGATCTGGTTCTGGCGGGAGATAACGCCATTGTCATCGGTCTGGCTTGCCGCAACCTGCCGCGGGACCTGCAGCTTAGAGCCATTGTGCTGGGAACTGCAGGGGCGGTATTGATTCGAGTTTTAGCCACGCTGGTCATCGTAAGGCTTTTACAACTCAAGGGTTTAATGTTCGGCGGAGGTGTTCTTCTGATCTGGATTGCATACAAGCTGCTGGCCAAACCGCAAAACCACGACTCAGTCAAGTGTTACGATTCCCTTGTTTCGGCAGTGGTCACAATTATTGCGGCAGACGCCGTAATGGGTCTTGATAATATGCTCGCCATAGCAGGGGCTTCTCATGGAAGCTATGCGATGGTCATGATCGGCCTGGCCATCAGTATTCCGATCATGGTTTTCGGCAGCACGTTGATCATCCGGCTGATTGAACGCCTGCCCATTGTGGTGGACATTGGCGCTGCAGTTATTGCTTATACCGCAGGAAAGATGATTGTCGATGAGCCCCTATTCCACGAGTTTTTCAGGTACCCGGCAATACGGTATCCACTGATACTGGTGATCGTTGCAAGCGTACTGCTGTCCGGTATCGGGAAGAGACGGCGAACTTGAGAAACATAACAACCTCAGGAAACGCAGAAATCCTGGAACTTTCGGAAACTTAGAAAGCTAGCACATTAAGGTCGCAGGCATCACCCTTGGTTTCTGGTCTCTACAAACCAGTTGATCAGCTTTCCCGCTACACTGTACTTGCCGGGAACGTCGGGCAGCTCATCCACACCGAAAAAGGCCGCATCATCGATCTCCACCCCATCCGGGGTAACTTCACCGCTCTCGTAGTCTGCAATAAGGCCGATCATTAGCGAATCGGGAAATGGCCAGGGCTGGCTTCCGAAATACCGAATGTTTTTGATCGTTACGCCTACCTCCTCCAGAACTTCTCTCTGGGCACAGATCTCAACCGTTTCTCCGGGTTCGATGAAACCTGCAAGGGTACTGTACCACCGCAGCTTGAAATTTTTATTATGTGCAAGCAATAGTTTATCTTCCTTGACCACGGCGATTATGATGGCGGGAGAAATCCGCGGATAGATTACATTGTTGCAGGAGGTACATCTTTTGGCCAGTTCAGAGGGATCCTTACGGGTGGGACTGCCACAGACACCGCAGTACTTGCTGCGCTGATTCCAGCCTGCAAGATGAACGGCCCGGGAAGCGACAAGTCCGATGACTTCATCGACCCTACTGTAGACAGTGCGGAGGCTTTCAAACTCCAGCCCGTTTGGTATCATAACGGTCTCATCATAGGACAAGTAGAAACAGTGATTGCCGTCTAAGGTTCCCAGATAGCCCAGATCATACTGATCGGGATTTTGAATGGGGAAGTCACTGAGCCTAGGAAAATCAGTGACGCCATTTTCATTGCGAAGCAGAATTCTGTCTTCCTCTACGATGAAAATAATGGAGGCGGAGAGGTCTTCCTCTTCCGAAAAACCTAACGCCGGATGAAATCTTTCATAAATATCTTGATTTATTGTTTCCAAATTGCATGCCTTTCTTCTTTTAGAGTATTGTTTCCATATACTTTCTATTTTAGATCGTCCCGGACGGGAAGTAAATCCCCTTTGTTTCCCCAGTGAAGGTCATCTAATCTTTTGGGAGGAAGAAACTAAAATATGGACAAGATCGGTTGGGGGTAT
>JAQSXD010000380.1 GCA_029266295.1 Bacillota bacterium
TATCTAATCTATCTATGCTTTAATTTGAAACGATATAAGGATTGAAAAAAACGGCATCATAGGATACAGTAGAATTAGATTATTCTAAAATCGTTTGGAGGCGAAATTTTGAAAATTTTAATGGTGGGAACCGGCGGAGTCGGGGAAGCGGCGGCAGTTATTGCAAGCAAGAGAGATCCAAAGGGGGAATGGCTGGAACTGATGGTGCTGTCCGACTACAGTCTGGAACGGGCGCAGTCAGTATCGGATCGAATCGCTGACGCCAGATTCCCGGCGGAAAAGGTAAACGCGAGAAATAAGGACGAGGTCAAGGCCCTGGTTCAAAAGTATCAAGTGGACCTTTTGTTTAACGCCTGTGACCCAAGCTTCAATGAAAACCTGTTTGATGTGGCCTATGAGTGCGGTGTTCATTATACGGACATGGCGCTGTCTCTATCGGTTCCTCATCCGACGGATCCCTATCATAAGACGAACATTATGATGGGAGACTACCAGTTTGCGAAGCATGAAGACTGGGAAAAGCGCGGTTTGCTCGCTCTTGTAGGGATCGGGATGGATCCGGGAGCGGTGAATGTATTCGCACGATTTGCCCAGAAGCATTATTTTGACGAAATTGATGAGATCAGCATTAAGGATGGTGGGAACTTAAGCGCAGAGGGATATGATATCACCTTCGGATTTTCCATCTGGACAACCATCGACGAATGCCTGAACCCTCCATTTAAGTGGGAAAAGGACAAGGGGATCTATACAGTGGAGCCTTTCTCGGATCCCGAGAAATTTACATTCCCTGACGGCATCGGTGAGCAGGAGCTGGTGAATGTTGAGCATGAAGAAATGGTAATGCTTCCGCGTTTCATGGGCGACGTCGCAAAGCGGATGAGTTTCAAATACGGTCTGGGGGCTGATTTCATAACGATGCTGAAGAATCTCAGAGCCCTTCGCCTGGATGATAAACTTTCTAAGGTCAGAGGAACAGAGTTTTCCCCCAGAGATGTGGTGGGAATGGTAGCGCCCAGCCCTGTGGAAGTGGCAGACAAACTGAAAGGAAAGTGCTGTGTGGGGACTCTGGTAACAGGGCTTAAGGACGGCAAGGAAAGGAAGATATTTCTGTATCAGACCTCAGACAATGAGGAGCTTTTGGAGCGGATCGGCTGCGGCTGCGTGGTGGGTCAGACAGCCTATAATCCGGTTATGGCTTTTGAACTTCTTGCCAAAGGAATCTGGCAGGGCAAAGGCGTGCTCGGACCGGAGTGCTTTGATCCCGATCCGTATATTGAACTAGCAGACGAGTATGATTTCTATATGGGTATGATGGAGATGGAGTCGGAGTATAAAAAGCTCCTGGATAAGAAGGCTCTCCTGAGTACGGTAAAATCCTAATAATGAAGAAACAACGTCCATAGGATTTTGGACAGATGCATGTACGATCGCTCATCAGGAAAGGAAATCAAATGCTTCATATCTATTATGGAAGAGAAAATCTGGATAAGGATCGGTTCCTTTTTGATCGAATCGAAACAGAACTGGAGCAAGGAAAAAAGAAAGTCCTCCTTCTTGTTCCGGACCAGTTTACCCTGCAGGCAGAGCGGAATGCGTTTGCCTATCTTGGTGTGGATGGTTTGATCGATCTGGAGATTTTAAGTCCTTCAAGACTTGGATTTAAAGTGCTTTCCGAAGTGGGAGGCAGCGCCAGGATTCCCGTTGATAAGTATGGAAGGCATATGTTGCTTACAAAGATCCTGACAGAGGAAAATGATCTGCTACAGGCATTTCGGGGGATGAATCGGAAAACTTCCTTTATTGAGATGACCAATAACCTCATCTCAGAAATGAAACAGTTCAACGCGTCTCCCTCAGATCTTCTCAAGATCCTCTCCGATACAGAAGAGGGCTCCATTTTGCAGCGAAAGCTCAGGGATATCCATATCATTTATGAAAAATACGAGGAATTGATTGCGGACAAGTATCTGGATACAGAGGACTACCTCAATCTCTTTATCTCAAAAATACAAAATTCCAACCTTGTGAAGGAATCCGTCTTCTGGATTAGCGGGTTTGATTACCTGACCCCTAAACTGCTGAATATCATGGAACAGCTTATGATGACGGCCTCAGAGGTTAGCGCTGTTTTGACAGCTGACTGCTCTCTGGGTTCCGGGGGCTGCAGCCAGCGGCCAGAGGGGCGGGACAGTGATTTATTCGATCTCACCCGGGGCATTATGGGAAGACTTCGGGATCTTGCGGAAACCGCCGGGATTTTATATGAAGAAAAGGCGATCGACGAGCATTATCGAATTCCGTTGGGGGGTCAAAAGGGGGAGAAGCTGACACCGCTGGCGCATCTGGAGCAGGAGCTTTACGCGCAGCCATACCATCCGTCAACCGGAGGCGCGGCGGTAACCCTTTGCCAGGCTGCGAATTTTTACGCGGAAGCGGAGACTGCTGCTGCGAAGATTCAGCATCTGATCAGAGAAGAGGGATTCCGATACCGAGACATCCTTGTAATTTGCAATGATATGGAGACCAGAGCTTCTGTGATCAAGCGGGTCTTCGCAGATTATGGCATTGCAGCATTCCTTGATAAGAAGAGAGACATCCTTCATCATCCTTCCATTGAGTTTGTTACGTCACTCGTGGATATCACCGTCAATGGCTGGCTTTATGAAGACGTTTTTCGCATGATCAAAACCAATTTCACTGATGTCTCACCGGAGGAGTGCGAAGCGCTGGAAAACTACGCAATCAAATACCGGATCAAGGGAAACCGTTGGAAAAGCGAATTTACCTATGGCGTAAAAACCGAGGGAGAAGAGGTTCTCTTAAAGCTGAACGAAATCAGAGCGCGAATTTGTGCCTTCATATCATCGTTTGAAACGGAGTTCCGTCAAAAGCAAACGGTTCGAGAAAGAACGCTTGGAATTTATGAATTTCTAACCAAACCCGCGCGGATGCCTGAAAAGATAGAATCGTTAATAGACGATCTGACGGCGGCAAATCAGTTCGAATATGCGGAAGAGGCTTCTCAGATCTGGAATGTCATCATACAAATACTGGATCAGCTTGTGGAACTCATTGGAGAGGAATCCATGGGAGCCGAAGAATATGGGCTGATTCTGAAATCAGGCTTCGGAGCCATAGAAATCGGACTTCTGCCGCCCACGATTGATCAAATCATGGTCGGAACCATGCAGCGAACGAGAGCGGGAAACATCAAAGCACTCATTGTACTTGGTGCCAATGACGGACTTCTTCCGGCTGCTGCAGGATCGGAAAGCCTCCTGAACGAGGATGAGAAAACTGCTTTGTATCAAAGGGGGATTGAAATCTGCAAGATTGACGACCTGCGGGCAAAGGAGGAAAAGCTTGCGATCTATAAAACCTTTTCAAGACCGTCACGCTATCTCTGGGTAGGTTATTCGGCGTCAGACCTGGAAGGGAAGGAAAGCAAACCCTCGATTTTGTTTGATAAGATCCGGAGAATCTTCCCCGACGTTCGGGTAACAAAGGATATTTTAAATCAGGAAGAGCCAATGTTGTTAATGGAGGCACCCGAAAGTGCACTGCGGCATATGACCGCGTCCTTCCGCGAAGCCATGGAAGGAAAGGAACTTCGGGAAGAGTGGAAGGCTGCCTATCAATGGTATGAGGCGAAGGCTGATGAAAAGCTGCACCCTGCCAGAGAAGGGCTCCTGTTTACCAATCACCAGAATAAAATTGAGAAGGACTTAATCCGGCGGCTCTATAACCGGGACAGTTCCCTGCCATTATCACTAAGCCCCTCACGGCTAGAGCGGTTTTCCAGATGCCCTTTTTCACATTTCATCAACTATGGGCTTCACCCGGACGAGCGTAGAATCTTTGAGATTGCGGGAAGAGAAATCGGGGATGTGTATCACCAATGCTTTATGATGCTGTCACAG
>JAQSXD010000381.1 GCA_029266295.1 Bacillota bacterium
GCTCACGGATCGTCTGGAGGATTTGAATGCGCTTTATCAGTATCTTCCCGAGCATTTGAAACTGACAATTCATGATCCAAACGTCGAAGGGGTCTATCTTTGTGAAATCGCTATTAAAACCATATCTAAGGCCAGCGGAATTCAGAAGATTCTTTCCCGCTATGGCGTTCATCAGAATCAAACCATATGTTACGGGGATAGTATGAACGATATCGAAATGGTGCAGTTCTGCGGTACGGGCATTTGCATGGTGAGTGGTTCCTCTGCACTTTTAGCAATTGCAGATGATTTCGCAGAACCCGTTGCTGATGACGGGATTTACAAGAGCTTTCTCAAGTACGGTTTGATTGGATAAAGAGATATTTTATAATAAATACAGAATAAGCAGTTGACAAAGCAGCTAAGAGAGGCGATGATTCATTCTCGATTAAATCATCACTTCCCCTAGCTGTTTTTTTGTCAAATAAGAAATATGTTTCTATGAAGCTGATGAATCAATGCTTCTCTTAGCCCACTCTGAATTTCCTCTCACTCCGTTGGAATAAATTCTTGTCCACAGAATATGATGTATTGATAGCGTCGGGTAGCAAAGTTACATGTGCTGCCTTCCGGTGAAAACTCTTAGGGACGCGCAGATTTTAACGGAGTGTGCATGCGGAATGAATCAGCGCTTCCACAGATTAAGTTCATGCAAATAACGAGAGGAGAAGTCAGAATGGATATTAATGTTGATCTTATTTTTAAAATTGCGGCCATCGGCATCATCGTCGCTGTGCTAAATCAGGTTCTGATACGGGCAGGGAGAGAGGATCAGGCGATGATGACCACCCTGGCGGGAATTATTGTCGTACTGCTGCTGATTGTGCAAATGATTAACGATTTTTTTATCACCGTAAAAACTTTGTTTCAATTGTAGAGAACATAGCGAGTGTACAAAAGAAATGGAGTGATTTTTATGGACATGGATATTTTTAAAATTGCGGCCATTGGTCTTTGCGGTGTTGTTACGGCATCCATGGTAAAAGGCTACAAACCAGAATTTGCGATTTATGTGGTCATTACAACAGTGCTTGTTATCTTCATTATGATTCTGCACAAGCTGACCTACGTATTTGAATTTTTAGGTGACATCTACAATCAGATTACCTACGGCAGAAATTTTTTCCCGATTATTCTTAAAGTTTTGGCGGTGGCATATATTGCTGATTTTACGGCCCAGATTTGCAAGGACTCAGGGGAGGCAGCCATTGCCGGCAAGGTGGAACTTGCAGGTAAGGTCATGATTTTTTATCTGGCCATACCCGTTATCATGTCGGTGATGGAACTGATCAACAAGATGCTGCCCAGCTAAAGATGAAACAGAGGAATTACACGTCGGAAAATCTCGGCGGAGGTGAAAAAACTTGAGCATAGAAAGTATCGTAAACGAACAGCTTGCTGCCATGGACATGCGGAAAATTGAAGAACTTTTCAATCTGTCAGGAAGCAGAAGCATCTTTGGTAATACCTCTCCCGGTGAGATTATCCGCAGCATTCTCAAGGGAGACCCTATTTTCAGTCTGCATGATATTTTGGCAGCCATTAGCAATCAGTTTATGAAAGAAATTCACATCAGTATCATGCTGGGGGTGCAGCTTGTGATCATCTGCATCATCATCGGACTGCTGAAAAACTTTTCAACCTCCTTTTCGGAGGAGACCGTATCAAAACTTGGTGTAATCGTATGCAGCTGCTGTGTCATGGTACTGTGTCTCAAAAGCTTCATGGATATCTATCAGGTATGCAGTGACTCGATCAATACCATGACGGTAACCATGCAGGCACTTTTACCAATTTTGGTGCCTTTGCTGATCTCCATGGGAGGATTTTCGTCAGGGGGAATCCTGAATCCATTCATCGTGGGTGCGATCACGATATTCAATTCTTTTCTTCAAAAATTCATCATGCCGGCTGTCTATCTCTCCTGTATTTTTATTTTGGTCAACAGTCTTTCAGAGAGAGATTATGTCAAGAAGCTGGCACTGCTGATCAGAGGGATTGCCGTATATGGAATTGGCCTGGCCGTGACCCTGTTTTCAGGACTTACCCTGGTACAAGGGCTTGTTACAAAAACAGCAGACGGTATGCTTGCAAAAACCGCCAAATATTCGGTAGACAATTTTGTGCCCATTGTAGGAGGTTTTGCAGCGGATTCTCTGGATCTGATCATCAGCTGTACGACGATTATAAAGAATGGAATCGGGATTTTTGGATTGATCATACTGCTGACACTGTTGATTATACCGCTTGTTAAAATTCTTGCGGTGGCGTTGATTTTCAAAATCACGGCAGTGGTCATCGAACCCATCGGCAACAAAACTGTCTCCGATTGTGTGAATGAGGTGGGAAATACCGTCATTACGCTTGCAATCATCCTTTTCCTCTGTGCATTAATGTTTATGATTTTTCTATCCATCATTATCGGGATCGGAGGTGGAAGCTTATGGAAATAGCCAGAGAATGGGTGAAGAATGTTTTCATCATTATTGTCGCGATCACTTTTGTTGAAATCCTTCTTCCGGCGGGTAGTATGAGCAAGTATCTGAAATTTATTTTTTCTTTGATCATTATGGCCATAATATTGTCGCCGCTGGCAATTTTCCTGGAATAAGCTACCCTCCATCATTATATATTATTAACGAGGCATTGAGTGTTGCCCGTTACCGCCCTGAAAAAAGGAAATTTTCGGGAGATCGAAAATTTTCGATAGATGCGAGATAAGGAGGATAAAGAATGTGGGATAAACTAAAGAATGATAAATATGTTAAGGACTTGCTCGTCAGGCTTCTTACCGTTTTATTCGTTGCCGCCATCGCACTTCTGCTCTTTGATGTCCTTACACAAAGCAAGGACGGCAGGAGGCAGATTGTTGATATGGATGGCGGTTCGGAGTATACCCAGGAGTCTGCACTGGCGACTCAGGAGGAAAAGCGGCTGGAGGATATTTTGAGCCAGATGAAAGGGGTAGGAAAAACCAGTGTGATGATAACCTACCAAAGCGGGGAGCAAACCGAAACAGTCTTCGGCAGCGGAGATAATAACAAGAATCTTATGGTGGAAGGAGTGATCGTTGCCTCCGAGGGAGCAGGTGACATTATTGTCAAAAATAACATTATCAATGCGGTTGCAACGGTATACGACATCCCTGCGGCAAATGTAGTGGTATTTGAGAAAAACGGCATGAAATAAATTTAAAAGCGAAAGCAGGATTAGGGGGGATATGGTAAATGGAATTCACAAAACGTAAAAAAATAATTTTACTGGGCATGCTGGCCCTTATCGTTTGCGTCGGTGTTTTGAACAACAAGCTGAGCAACGATCAGAATCTGTCCGCCACGGCTGGATATGAAAATTATGAAGCGGAACAGATGGATCTTCATGATGGAGATGTTCTTGTTGACAGTGCCAATGTTGCGGAGCTTCCGTCAACCACAGGTACTGCAGTCGATCCCAACGCGGCAGTTGATCCCAATGCTGCGCCGGACAGCCAGGCTCCCGGTGAAGCCAGTGACACAAATGGCAGGATTGTTGATACCATTGCCGGTGGTGTAGTGCCCACCAATGCCGGCGAAGTATCTGCAGTAGAACCCATCGACAAGAGCCTCATCGTTACCTCAGACAATCTTGAGGAACTTGCCAATGCAGATACTTATTTCGAAGAGGTAAGGGCTACGATCAACATGGATAGAAACCAGGTAATTGCAATGCTCACTGATGTCATCGAGGAAACGAAGGAAGGACCTGAAAAGAACAATGCAACCCAGCAAAAACTGAAAATCATCAATTATATGAATACTGAGAAGGTGGTTGAAAACCTGATCAAGAATAAAGGTTTCACCGATGCTTTGGTGTTAATTACAGATAACTCTGTCAATGTGACTG
>JAQSXD010000382.1 GCA_029266295.1 Bacillota bacterium
TACCAGTTGGGATGCGAAAAATATCAAGGATATCTGTACAGCGAGCCGCTTCCTTACGAAGCACTGATGCAATATCTTATCAGGAACGTTAAGCAGGGCGTCTGACATCATTCACGGTTTCAGGTATGTTTTACCGGCTCTATGTTATATGAGACTAGTCCTTAATCAATAAAAAGCCCGTCTGAATTCGCAGGTTGCTGATACAGACGGGCCTTTCTACAGTACTGAATTTTTATACAAAACCGAAAAGTGATGGAAGCCACAAGGACAAGCCCGGCACATAAGTGGTTATAATTAATGTGGGAATCCAGGCAAAAGCGATATAATACAGTGTCGGTCTCATCATCTCGTTAATAGGAGCATTTCCAATTCGGGAACCAAGGTACAGGAAGGGGGCCGTAGGCGGCGTAACGCAGCCAAGACCTAAATTGACTCCCATAATTGCAGCAAAATGAACAGGATCAACACCAAGCTTTATTACCACTGGCAACAAAATCGGCGTACAGAGTAGTATCGCACTGGTATCGTCCATAAGCATCCCTATGATGATTAAGAATAGGTTTACGAATAGAATTAAAATAAAGGTATTGTCGGTAACGGAAGTCATCGCCTCCAAAATCATTTGAGGAACATCTTCCATTATGTAGAGTCTTGATAACATCATTACCGATAACAGCATGATCATGACAACCCCGGCGGTGGTTCCTGCAGTGACAAGAGCGCCCTTGAAGCTTTCCTTGCTCAAACCCTTATAGAACCAGATACCGATTGGAATTGTATAGATAACGGATACTGCCGCCGCTTCCGTTGGGGTAAGAAAACCGCCATAGATACCGCCAAGTATAATGATGGGAGCAACCATTGCAGGAAGTGCGCGGGTGGTTCGCTTTCCGAGCGTTTTTACGTACATTGCAGGAGGCATCGGATCTCTCAGTTTAATGTCCTGGTTCTTTCGAAGCAGCCAGAAGGTTGTGCCACTGAGTAAAATCACAAGGATAATTCCCGGAATTACGGTAGCCAGGAAACAAGCCAGAACAGATTGACCTCCAATAAATGCATAGACTATCATATTCAGACTCGGCGGAATCAACAGCCCCAGCAAGGATGCACTTGAAATCAGCGCTGCTGAAACGCCTCTTGGATATCCTGCCGCCGCCATTCTGGGAAGCATGATCGTTCCGATGCAGGACAAGGTTGCAAAGCCGCTTCCGGAAATTGCTCCGAAGAGTGCACAGGATATAACCATAACTGCACCGAGGCCGCCCTTGACCCGTCCCACAAACATTTCAACCCAATTGATCAAGCCTTCTCCGATGCCGCTTCTTTCCATTAAATTACCTGCAAGAATAAAAAGCGGAATCGCCACAAGAATCAGCGAACTGACTTTGCTGAATCCGTACGGCAACAGAAAGGTATAGTCATAGCTGCCGCCCACTACAATCACTAGTGTGGAAGCAAAAAAGGCAAAGGGAATCGGAACTCCCAGCAGCAAAATTATGATGAGTACAATGACTGCGATCGCTACAAGCATTTCGTTACACCCCCTTACTATCGTCTGTCGGCGGGTCTTTAGAAATGTTTTTGTTTATGTAGGTGCCGACAAAAGCTTTTGCTTCATCATATAGATATACCAGATTATAGAAAGTCGCAATTACCAGGCCAAATAGCAACGATGATTGAGAAATGGTCACGGGAATTCTCCAAACAGGAGTTTTGGTTCCCATTACGATGGTCCATTGAAACAGCTGCAAAGCCCATAGCAAAAAAACAACTCCCAGTATTAGCGTGAGTGTATTGCGAATCAATGCAAGTAGCGATTTAGCAAAACCCTCCGGCATCATTACAACGATTACGTCCGCTTTAATATGGCTGTCTTCATAGCTTCCAAAAGCAGTCCCCATCATATAAAGCCAAAAGGCGCAAATGATAAGAATTTCTTCATATCCTAAAAAATTAATATTCAGTGCCCTGGTAATTACCGCTGCAAAGGTGATAATTGTCACAAGGCAGGACGATACAACCAGCCCGCCGCGAAGAAACTTTGCAAGTCCTCTCCAAAAAGCTGTTTGTTCCAACTTATTCATAGATTGTCTCCTTTCTCGCTAAGACTCACCAAAGAGAAGGCCATTCCTTCCCTTTGGCTTTTATCAGGATTTTTACTGAGAGTCGATCTTTTCGTAAAACCCGATACTGTCTGCTGAGAAGAATAATTATTGTGCGTTTTCCAGTTTTTCTACTTCAGCTCTCATTCCGTCCATGAGCTCTTTGCCCAGAAGTTCTTCCATCTTGGGCCATGATTTCTCCCTGACGAAGTTTGCATATGTATCAACCTCTTCCGGTGTAAATTCAACAACCTTTACACCGTAATCATCAGCCAGTTTTTTCTTATAGTTTTCTTCATTTTCCTGCGCAAGGCCAAAACTTTTTACGCTCTGTTCCTGAAATACCTTGATCACAGTCTCCGCATCCTCCGGGGTCAGTTTTGCAAGCGTCTTTTCACTAATCACATAGCTGGTTGCCTCTGCATGGATATAGTTCACATACATAAATTTGATGACCTGCCCAACCCAAGCATAGTTGATATTTGGTGTTCCTCCAACCCAGCCGTCAACTACCTTTGTTTGAATGGCTGTGGGTACTTCTGCGTAAGGAACGGTGATTGGATTAAATCCTAAGTCTTCTTGCGCAACACGGAAGGTTGCCATTGCAGGACTTCTGGTTTTAACTTTTTTATTTGTTCCCGGGGTAGTCATGGCACTGGGTTCCGAGACAAACGCCATTCCGATGAATCCTTCCAATACGGTACCAAGGAATTTGACTCCGTTTTGTTCCGTGAGGTCTCCGATTACACCGGAAAGGTATGAGTCAGGCGCATAAAGGATTTTCGCTTCGTCAAAGCTCTTTGCATAATATGGTACATAGGCAGCTCCCAATCTTGCATCCAGCGCATCGGGAATTGTAATCTGTCCCAAATCAATGGTTCCTCTTACAATTTCTTCATAGACTGTTTCATATCCTCCCAGCTGGCTTGCTGGAAAGTACTCAATTTCAACTCGTCCATCGGTTCTTTCCTTTACAAGTTCACATGCTTCTTCATTCAGGCCTGTCGCAATATGCTCCAGCGGTGCATCGGATGCCAGTCTCAAAACGACTGGCTCACCAGCGCCTTCGCTTCCTGATGCATCTCCTCCGCCACTGCCTCCTTTACTTCCTCCGCAGCCCGTAAAGCCGGTAAGTACTAATGCCATAGTCAAGAGCATTACAATCCATTTTTTACTTTTCATCTTTTTCTCTCCTCCTATAAAATAAATTCATAAAGCGGCTTTTACCGCTCCAGCTCATTATCCGAAAGGAATCATATTAAACTTTCAGATAAAAAAAAATAGCCTATGAATTTAAGCTAATATTACGATTATTCTGAAAATTTCACAATACCTTAAGCTCATGCTTAAGATTGCTTTAAACGAAATTTAAACTTATCCTAAAAAAGGATGACAAAATTTTAAATAGATTTAATACTCTTTCAAATCTAGATTGTAACACTGCTAAAGATCTTTTTCATAACGATCCCGATATAAGACGATTTTTTCCCTTGTTTTTTGGTTAGCCGGAAAAGCCAGGCTCCCTCCCGAGAAAACAAGTGTGTTAACAGCCAACGCGATAACAGCACAGTAACTTATACTAAAGCTGCTATAAGCAAAGGCCAATGACAGTACGAGAATCCCTGCCAAGATCCCGCAAGCCGCAGCTCTTCCATTGGATCTTTTCCAAAAGAGTGCTCCGACAACGGGGATGAAGATCTGCGCAGTACCGCTCATTCCTATGGTTCCGGTATTGATGATCATTACAGGATTATTGAGCAGTAAAATATATGCAGCAGCTGATATGATCAATACAGCCCATTTTCCCACTGAAGTCCGCATGGATCTGGGAATTGGCGGTAGAAAGAGCAGCTGCTGCTACACCGCAGAAAAGCAAGGCGCACAAAATCTCATCACCATATTTCAGGAGCATAATGGGAATGATTGCATCTGATTGATAGGCATCTGGTATCAGCAGAATTCCTGCGCTGCCCGCCAGCATGGTACCCACACATTGAATGGCAGCGATGGTGATGAACAGCGGTATCATATTGAAGATTCTCTTATTTTCTGCGGAATAAAATCGAATCCACATAGGAGGTCCCATCAACGCTCCGATGGGAACGGTGACGAACATACTAATCCAAAGAAGCGCTCCCGCATCGCCCTTGGGGCCTGGAAGCACAACATTTTTTTCATCCATTGCTGTTATGGTATGAAATACATATTCTGCACCGCCTGCTTTATGAATGAGGAAAAATCCAATAAATATCATAGAGAGAAACAGGCAGGCACCATAAAAAATATCTGTTAGAGCCACAGCCCGAAGGCCTCCCGCCCAAAGGTAGATAATGATGATCAAATAGAAGATAAGACCCGAAATTCTCCAGGGAATCATGCCGTCTGATGCAACCTCAATAATATATGCCCCGCCAGAAAGCTGAATTTGCAGGTAAGGGATGGTAAATAAGATCATAACGGTAGTAACGATAAGGCTTAACGGTTTATATCCGTAAATATCCTGAAAGAAGTCTGTCGGAGTGATGTATCCATTTTCTTTTCCGTAAAACCAGACTCTTTTTCCAATCACCATAAAAAGGATACCAAACAAAGCATCCCACCCGATGGCTGTCATGTAAACGGGCCCCATCTCATAAAAATATCCACCCGCACCGAGAAAGGCGAACGCACTCATCCAAGTGGAATAAACTGTAAAAATCAGCATTACTGCTGGCATCTTCCTGCTTTGCAGAAAAAAGTCTTCGATGGTGGGCACAGACTTATTCCTAGCCAGCTCAGCAAAGATCAGTGGAATAAAGGTGAACACAAACACGATCATTAAAACAGGGGTAGATGCTTGCATAACGATACCTTTCTGGAATTTTCAGAATTATTTTACTTTATTATAGCATGGCTTTCCATTATAATAAAGTAGATATAGACAGGCATATCATACATGGATTCCACGGCTAGAAACTGGATATATCTGTATTGTATCAGCCTGTTCATGAGCACCGAGCACCGCAATTGCAGGAGGCATATTTTGTACTTACCCAGCCTGATCTTTACATTTATCATACTGACCCTACTGATGTCTTTTGTCTATTTTTATATGTTTGCCAGAAGTCAGGAACGATACATTCGATATTGGGGGTTATGCTGGGTGGCTTATTCCATAAGCCTGCTCCTGTTAATTCTGTCCATCAACAAGAACGTACCCGAGCTTCTGGAAATCCGTAAGATATTCGATTTAGCCAACATTCTGTTTCTGCTGTTTGGAGCATATGCATTCATGCATACACAGATTCCTACCTACTGGTATCGTTTTTCCCTTTACCTTACCATGTGGCTGTTGCTGGGTGTATATTACGACTTCGACCACCTGTCCATCTACCTTCCCATGTCCATGTATCAGATCATCGTTACAGCAATGATCTGTTTCATCGTATACAAATACTGGTCCATTCCCTCTTTCGAAAAAGGGCTTTCCATCAGCGTCTTTATTCTCTGGGGTGCTGGGAAAGCCGTTCTGTCGATCTTCGAGACCTTTTATCAGGATCTTTCAACCCTTTATTTAACAGAGATTATCTTCTCCAATATATTGAACTTTTCCATTTTTATCATTTATCTTCAAAAGACAAAAGATGAAGTGAAAATGGCTGATCGCCTCTATCGAATTATTGCGGAAAACGCAACGGATGTGATCTTTTATTACACGCTAAAACCGCAGCCTGTCTTTACTTATGTCTCCCCTTCTGTGGAGACCTTAACTGGCTATACTCCCGAAGAATTTTACCAAAACCCCAGATTTTATTTTGAAATCGTCTCGCCGGAGTATTTTGACGATGTACGCTCCATTTTTGACGGCAGTCTGTCTCCAATTCAGGAGAGCATCTTTCTGATCAATCATAAAAATGATTCTGTGTTCTGGGGAGAATTCAATATTTCCGTGATACGGAAAGAAGGCATCCCGGTAGCTGTAGAAGGCATTATTCGGGACGTCACTCGAATGAAAAATGCAGAAATCCAGCTTAAATCCGCCAAGAAGTCTCGCGATCTGCTGCTCTCATACATTTCCCACGAACTGAAAACTCCCATAACCGCAATTCTCGGCTATATCAATGCACTAAATGACGGCACCATCTCTGATCCTGATAAAAAAACGTCCGCCATGGAAATTATATCTTCAAAGGCTCTGCTGCTGGAGCACCTGATTGCAGACCTGTTTCAGCTATCCAAGCTGGAAAGCAATCAGTTCTCCTTTAATTTCATGCATCTTTCTGCGCTGGATTTTTCCAGCCAGATGATCGAGCAGCACCTGCTGGACATGAAATCTGCCGAAATCAAGCCTTTAATCCATAC
Organism: Bacillota bacterium; assembly: GCA_029266295.1. Lineage (GTDB taxonomy): Bacteria > Bacillota > Clostridia > Peptostreptococcales > Anaerovoracaceae > Anoxybacterium. Next base: position 6,444 of record JAQSXD010000382.1, read on the forward strand.
GGACATCCCTGCCCTTCAGGGTAAAAATATCATTGCCGATCCGAAACGAATTGATCAGGTCTTCTCAAATATTATCTACAATGCAATTAAATATACAGAGCCCAAGGATAAGATTAAAATCACCTTCGGCACAGATCCTTTTGCAAGAAATTATATCGTTACCATTTCAGACAGCGGAACCGGCATCCCAAAGGAGGATCTGCCATATATCTTCGACCGTTTCTTCAAAGCCCACACACCGACCCGTTCGGGAGTACAGCTTGGCAGCGGGCTCGGACTTACCATATCAAAGGAAATCATCAACGCACACAAAGGTTCCATATCTGTAAAAAGCCATCCAGGCAAAGGAAGTACGTTTACATTTTCTATCCCTCTTTATTATGATTAACGAAAGGAGCCGAACCCATGGCTGGCGAAAAAATATTAATTGTTGACGATGAAAAACCGATCAACGATCTGATCCGTTCTTATATAATCAGAGAGGGCTTCATCCCATACTCTGCATACAACGGCGCAGAAGCGCTTGGGCTGATTCAATCACAAAGACCGGATTTAATCATCCTTGATATTATGCTTCCCGATATAGAGGGGATTGATCTTTGCCTTGAAATCCGGAAGACGAATAACAGTCCAATCTTGTTTTTAAGCTGTAAATCAGAGGAAATCGACAAGATCATCGCGCTGTCAGTAGGCGGCGATGATTATATCGCAAAGCCTTTTCTTCCCGGTGAGCTGATCGCAAGGATCAAAGCGCACCTGAGAAGGCAGAAAACCACTATAACCGCAATGACTGCCCCCCAAGAAGATATTCATGAATTTCCCGGTCTTGCAGTGAATATGCTAACAAGAGAAGTGTACGCAAACGGTCAGCATACAAATCTTACGGCAAAAGAATTTGAT
>JAQSXD010000383.1 GCA_029266295.1 Bacillota bacterium
GCTTTCAGCGAGATGTCGTCGCCCACAAACCAGCAGCGGCAGTGGTACTAACGGGTACCAATGATTTTATTTATCAGCTTGAAACGCCGGAAGCCGTTCTTGGATCTATGCATCAAATGGTTGTTACGGCGCAAGCTAACGCAATCGAGCCAATCCTGATGACACCGCTGCTGACCAGTCCACTCATGGCCTCAAAACTTTGGTTACCAGACGTTGACTATGGCGCAGTAAACCATAAGCTCATGTCTCTTCGCTCACAATTATTGGAGTATGGCGAAAAAAACAAGGTAAGAATCATTGATGTACAGGCAAAATTTGCAGCATTATATACAGAAGAAAATCCATATGGTTATCTTATCGATGGCCTTCACCCTACAGCTGAAGGGCATCAGGCAATTGCGAGGTTCGTTTCATTTTAGGTATCAATAAATTCTACGGCCAAACGTCCTCCGGGTTAACACCGAAAACCTGCACCACCTCAAAAAGATCGCTGTTTGCGATATCCTTTGGGGTGACCAGCCAAGAACCGTCGGAGTCTATATCATACCCAAAATGCATATAGGGAAACCATACCAGATGAGAGCACTGGGTCTTCTTTACCTCCAAAGGCGCTTTATCGGGTATCCCGGTAAAAAGTCCATAGGGTATCCCGTTGAAATTTTCCTTTGCATATTCAGCAATTCGCTCAGCATCTCCCTTGGAATCCTCCTTCAAACGAAGCTGAATATAACTGGGAAAAGTTTGCCATTTGCTTGTATTTTGAAGGAGAGAAGGATTGCCCAGAAGGATTGCTTCCAGAGTCTCTCCTCTGGTCGCATCGGTAACAATTGCCGCATGTCCATGTCTCCATCCAACCGTATGGGTTGCTTTTGTAATCAAGACGTCTCCATTCTTCAAATCAGCAATTTCAAAACCCTTGACCGGCGCTCCGTCGTCGTTTCTGATTCGCTCCTCATTGACAAATATCGCTACATTGCGGCACTCGTAGTCCCCGGAAGCGAAGAATTTATTCTGGTACTCTTCAATTGCCCGTTCTCTGCGAACCCCAGCATTATCTTTAAAAATTCCATCAACAGCAGCCTTACCCAGCCCGGTTTGAAGAAAAAGAGTATGATAGTCTTCCTCTGACAATTGCACCTTTACAAGAATGGGATCTAAATCGATTTTCTGGTAATCCGGCTTCCATACGCCGCTTCCCTCCGGAAGAACATCCAGTATAAACAGGATTACTACCAATAGAACAAAAACTAAAATTCCGAGCTTTGTTCTTCTAAAAATTGCTTTCGGTCCTTTTCCGATGTCTATCCTAGATTTCTTTCCATCCATAATTATTACTCCGTAAACAAAAGTCTCCATAGGCTATTATATCGTTGCTGCGGCTGTTATTATATCCATTTAATTTGATATTATCATTATAACAAAAGTAAACGAACTGAGATATCCCTTTCCCATCCAATATTATAAATAAATCTGCCCGTTTGGAACCAGAATTGTAATTTGATCCATATCATAGTAAAATAAATTGATTGTATAATACTGAGGAGGCTGACATGATCGATCTTCATCTCCACACTACTTCATCTGATGGTTCTGATGAACCGCAGGTGATTTTAAACAAAGCAGCCCAAGCTGGGTTACGCTATATTTCCATAACCGACCATGACTCTATGGGTGCTTATGGTAAGCTGAAAGAAGGAAAAAACAAAGATTCCTTTTCAGGAACATTGATACCGGGATGTGAATTTTCTGTTGTTCACAATAAAATGCCCATAGAAGTACTCGGCTATGGCATTGATTTTGATACCATCGCAGAATCTGGTCTGTTATCCGACGAGCGGTTTCTGGAACGAGAAAACCAATATATCAATAAAATGAAAGGGATTTGTAAAAACCTGGGAATCAAGATGACAGACACCCTCTCAATAACGAGTGGAAAGCCTTTCGCGACCCAGGTCATTCATAGGGATTTGCGGAACTACCCGGAAAATGAGGAGTTTTTCACCGAAGAAATATGGGGCAGCATCAACGCCTTTTACCGTACCTGCATCAACAATGAAGAGAGTCCCTTTTTCCTCAATCAGGCCAAGGATTATCCAACGGTTCCCGAGATAGCAGATCTGATCAAAAGGGCCGGAGGGAAATCTTTTTTGGCTCATTTATACGGATACTTTGCAGAAAATCATTTGGAACTGCTGGATTCAATCGTGGGCCTTAAGGCCCTTGATGGAATTGAATGCTACCATTCTCTCCATGATAAAGAAAAAACAGAATTTTTGCTTGGATATTGCAAAGACAATGGACTCTTGGCATCAGGTGGCAGCGATTATCACGGTACTCTGAAACCTTCTGTTTTTATTGGTGAAAGCATCAAGGGGATGAGAATACCCTTTGAAATATTGGCGCCATGGCTTCCTTCCTTGAAAACTTCTTTTATATAATTGGAAAACTCCCGAACTGTACATGCAGTCCGGGAGCTGAAATATTGTCTAATACATCACTGCAAAGGCCAGTGTGGTATCTTCTTCCCAGGATAAGCTCAGGAGGATACCCTTTCCGCTTTTCTCTTTCAGAAGCTCTAAAAACCTGCCGTGTAGAACTACAGTAGGAGCTCCGCTGCAACCGTTTTCTATTTCAATGTCCAGAAATGACATATCCCCTTCCCATTGAGTAAAAAAGGTTTTAAAAACCGCTTCCTTGGCTGCAAAGCGCTCTGCATAATACACTGCCGCATCTTGATGCAGTCGGCTGCTTTTCTGTTCCCTTTCGGTAAATACTCGATCCAAGAAGATTCTTCCAGACCGTGCCATGGTATCTCTTATCCTCGATATCTTCACAATATCAGTACCAATTCCCAGCATAGCGGCCTCCTACCTGGACGCTGCAATCAGCATCGCACTGCCGATGACATCTTCTACCGTCGCCCCCCGGGATAAATCACTGACCGGGAATGCAAAGCCCTGCAAAACCGGCCCGTAAAAATTCGCTCCCCCAATCTGCTGAACCAGCTTCGATGCAATGTTGCAAGCATTTAGATCAGGGAAAATCAAAATATTTGCTCTACCTGCAACAGGACTGGTGCCCTTGGTTTTTTTCTCTCCAATTGTTCTGTTGATTGCTGCATCAGCCTGCAGTTCTCCATCAAAGAGAAAATCATAGCTTCTCTCCCTCAGAATTTGATAAGCAGCCTGAACCTTGGTAACGCTGGGATGTTCTGCACTTCCCTTAGTCGAGAAAGAAAGAAGTGCAACCCTTGGTTCCCAGTTCAGCAGTGATCGGGCACTTTCCGCTGTAGTATAGGCGATCTCTGCCAGCTCCCTGGGACTAGGATCAGGATTCATGGACGGATCGGAAAAGATCAGCAAGTGATCCTGCGTTCCCTCATAGGTCGGGGTCTCTACCAGATAGAAACTGGAGGGTATGGAAACACCATCCTTGAGTCCAATAATCAATTCACTGGCTATGATCACGTCCTCGGTCGGATGGTCGATTCCTGCCACCATGCCCATTGCCCTTCCTGTTTTAACCATCATAGCAGAATAACAGAGAGGCTGCAGGATGATCCGCTTTCCCACAGGATTCGGCATATCCCGCTCCTTGCAATAGGTATCAATGTACTTGGCTAAGCATTCATCCGATTCTGGATCAACGATCTGGAGACCCAAGTGATCCAGGTTCTCTTTCTGAAGTCCTGCTTCAATTTCATTTTCTGAGCCCACCAGGATCGGCTCTGCCAGACCTTCCTGTTTTAACTGTGCAGCGGCCCGCTGAATAATCGGATTTTGCCCCTCGGCGAAAACTAAATATGGGTTATGACCCCTTGCTTTATTCTTTAATTCCGTTATGATATCCATACACTTAACCGTTCCGTTTTCCCTGAACCAGCTGAATTACTT
>JAQSXD010000384.1 GCA_029266295.1 Bacillota bacterium
AGTTGACATGTCCCAATCCAATAGTATAATAATATCTAACTAATTTTCATCGCGTAAGATTAAAGTGATTTGGAGAATCGATATGAGTCTAGCATTAACAGTTGCAGATTGGATGACCATGGTTCAACTTATTTATCGGTTGAATTGTATTGAGGATTTTTTGCAATATCAACCCAAGGTTCTTGAAATAATTAATATGATCGTACCCTTTGACGCAGGTGTTTTTCATCTGGCGGATCAAGAGCAAGACAGTGTAATTACTGGAAATGCGTACGGCTATCATATGAGTGAAAAGGATTTGAATGAGTTAAAGAATGGCCTGAATAGCAATGCGTTTTTAAAAAGTTTGCTGCTTGACCCCTCCGGCGTAGTATCACGAGGACCGGATTTGTCCCAGTTCAGTGAAATCGGTCTCAATCTGGAAAATGAAATCGGTCTCAATCTGGAAAATGCCCGTCTGATTCCAAATGATGAGCAGCATGCATTTAGCGTTGTACTAAACTATAAAGATGAGCTCTTAGGTTACATTATTTTGTTACGCCAAGATCAGGAAGAGCAATTTAACATGAGAGATAAATGCGTTTTGGAGAATCTGAAAAATCATATTGCGTTGCAGCTGTATAAACTGTCAAATTCTTATATCGATATGGACCGGCTTGATAACAGGATTTATGTGCTTGAAAAGAAATTAAGCAGATATGGGCTCTCAAAACGCGAGCTTGAAATTCTGGCATTGATTCAAGGCGGAAAAACCGATCCGGAAATTTGTGAGGAATTGATCTTTTCAACATCCACTTTTAAGAAGCATCTGAATCATATTTACGGGAAAATGAATGTCAGTAATCGGGTATCACTGATTAAAATGATCAATACAGAAATGCAGCAAGCCTAGAAGCAATATGGCAATGTTAACCTGATAAAGTCTTTAAATTTATAATAAAATATCTAAAAGCGAGGCATTCTTAACCTCGCTTTTGTCGTTTGTAGAACTTTAGTTCTATTCAGTCAGCATAAGATGAATAGAATTCATTTTTTCGTTCAATTTACAATCATTCATGAAGCTGTCATGATAAAACTATTCAAATTAATATTCTGTCCTGCCGGAAGGGCGCAGGCAGAATTCAGACTGGAAAATCACGAAACATAATTTGTTCGATTTTCATCGCCATGAATCGATGAGAGGAAGCTTGGCACTAGAGAAAGGAACTGGAAGAATGAATCAACTGAAGTATTTTTGTAATGGGCAGTTTGTTGAATCGACAACAGAGAACTATATGGATGTATATAATCCCAGCACAGGTGAGATCTTGGCACAGGCCCCCTGCTGCACGGAATCAGAGGTTTTAAAAGCCATCGAGGCTGCAAGCGCCGCGTTCCCCGCTTGGAGAGATACGCCGGCAGCGAAAAGGCAGGAGCTTTTCTTCAAGCTCAGAGAGTTAATTGTGAAGCATGAAGAAGAATTAATCGACCTCATTGCCCGTGAGCATGGGAAGGTCTGGAAGGAAGCACAGGGCGACCTTGCCAAAGCTCTGGAGCCCACGGAATATGCGTGCAACATTGCAAACCATATGATGGGAGAGTCTTTTATGGACACCTCCAAAGGAATTGATTCCGTATCTTACAGAGAACCACTCGGGGTATTTGCAGGAATTGCGCCCTTTAATTTTCCGGCGATGATACCGGTTGGTTGGATGGCACCAATCTGCATCGCGACGGGTAACACAATGGTTATGAAAGCGTCCAGCACAACGCCGCTAACGACGCTGCGCTTTGCCGAATTATATAAAGAGGCCGGTTTTCCTGACGGGGTGTTTAATGTGGTGACCTGCAGCCGGAATGAAGCAGAAATCCTGTTAAAGCATAAAGATATAAAAGGCGTATCCTTTGTAGGAACTACAGGTGTAGGTCTTCACGTATACTCTACGGCGGCGGCGCACGGCAAGAGAGTCCAGGCACAAACAGAGGCGAAAAATCATGGGCTGGTACTAAAGGATGCCCCTATTGCACGGACTGCTGCTGGCATCATCAGTGCTGCATTCGGCTGTGCCGGAGAAAGATGTATGGCCCTGCCGGTGATTGTGGCGGAAGAAGCCATTGCCGACCAGCTGGTTGAAGAGCTTGTTCAGCAAATCAGCAAACTGAAGATCGGGCCGGCCTATGATAAAGAATCGGATATGGGTCCGGTGGTCACGGAAAAGCACAGACAGTCCATCCTGAAATGGATTGAGACGGGTATCGCCGAAGGGGCAAAGCTTGTTTTGGACGGGCGCAATGTTACCGTTCCGGGTTATGAGAACGGCTTTTATCTCGGGCATACCATCTTTGATCATGTCACCCCGGAAATGAGCATCGGTAACAGAGAGATCTTCGGTCCTGTTTTATGCATTAAGAGAGTAAAGGATTTTGATGAAGGGCTTGCGGTAATGAATTCCAGCCCCTTTGCAAATGGTTCCATCATCTTTACACAGAGCGGTTACTATGCGAGAAAGTTTGCAAAATACACGGATGGCGGAATGGTCGGAGTCAATGTTCCGATTCCTGTTCCCTATGGAATCTTCCCGTTCTCCGGACATAAGGACTCCTTCTTCGGAGACTTGCATTGTGTCGGAAAGGACGGCGTTAGATTTTTTACGGAAACAAAATGTGTTACGACCAGATGGTTTGAAGAGGATGAATTAACACAGACAAAGCTTTCCGGATGGGGTAATTAATCTAAACCTTAATATGACGGCGGTTCCTATTGTGAACCGCCGTTTTTTATTTTAGGTTAACCCAACACCTGATTCATTGCTGACACAGAGGCTTTGACCAACTTAGAATTTAGTGTTACGATGATCTGTAGTGTAAAGTCTATTGACTAAATTACGGAAGAAATCTATAGCGTAAAGTCTATTGACTAATATACGGAAGAAATCTATAGCGCAAAGTCTATTGACTCTATAGGGAAGAAAGGAAGCTAATGAAATATGGGACTCACGATTGAGAGATTGCCGGAAGCATATATGGGAACTGCCCTCGCCTTGTTAGATGACGTTTTTGCAGGAGAGCAGGACATTCCGGTTGCGTTAAATGACGTTCCGGAGGAACGAGAACCTATTTGGTGGTATGCGGAGAATGATTCGCAGATGGTCGGCGTTATTGCAGGCTGGAAGGAAAACGATACATGGCATTTAGGCAGATTTGCGGTGAACAGCAGACTGCGGGGGCTTGGGATTGGTAAAAGATTAATGCTATTTGCACTGGAAGAAATTTTTAAACTCGGTGCAGAGACCATCTATACGGAAGCAAGAGATGTTTCGGTATCAATATTAAGCAAACTTGGCGGTAAAGTGATCGGAGAACCGTTTGATTTTTTTGGGGAACCCGTTACGCCGATGATAATCGAAAAACAAGCTTTTCTTAAGAACCAAATCAAACGAGAAGAATAGGAGTTATGGAAATGCAACAAGTCGCTGTAGTTGCAAAAATGCAAAAAAGAAAATTGTTAATAACGATTGTAGCAATCATGGTTATTATGCTTGGCGCTGCCGCTTATCTGCTGTCAGATAAATTTTCCTCAAAGGATTCGAGGGATGATTTTTTTGACGGAGAGGTTACAACTGCCGAGTTTGTAAGCGATTATGTACCGAAACCCTTTGATCCGGTTGTGTCTGATGATACGCTGAAGTACCCAGGAAAATGGAAAGGCAATGTTTGGCCCGGACTTTCACAGGAATTGGAGCGCATGGGCTGGACCATCTATGATGCAATGGGAGCCGTAAAGTATTATCAAAAGGAGATTGACGGACAGGTATTCCGGTTTGTTGTTTCTGTGACGGAAGAAGGCGGACCGGAAGAAAAGGACGCCGTTACGTTAGTCAGGTTCAGCCTGATAAAGGACGAAGGGGTTTAAATCAATACTTTTCGGACTCGGAATGGATCCGATATGGAACTTTTTCATGCAATTTGTCGAAAAGTGCGTACAAATGCTGTAGAATCAACACGGAAAAGAATGTAGCATAGTATTGGAAAAAATATCCGGGAGATTCGTGATGAGAAAACAATATTTATTTTACATTCTGATGATAACCATTAATTTGCTGCCAGTGCTGCCGATGTCTATTAAAGGAATTACCGGTTTGGCATTTATTTGTGTAAGCAGTGTTAGAAATGGTCTAAAGGACGGCATGCGCACTGCGGGATTATTAATCTTGCTTAATACAATTTGTGTTATCTTTGGAATTAATGTTGATTATAAATATG
>JAQSXD010000385.1 GCA_029266295.1 Bacillota bacterium
GGAACTTCATTAGCCTATGGTTTTCATAAGGTTTGCCATCTCAATTGCGGAAACGGCTGCATCGAAGCCTTTATTTCCTGCTTTTGTTCCTGCCCGTTCAATGGCTTGTTCGATGGTATCTGTCGTAACAACACCGAAGATCACGGGAACCGCACCGTTCATTCCCACAGAAGCAATGCCCTTTGCCACTTCCGCACAAACAAGATCATAATGAGAGGTGGAGCCGCGGATCACCGTCCCGAGGCAGATTACTGCATCATATTTTCCGCTGCCCGCCATGGCCTTTGCAGCAAAGGGGAGCTCGAAGGCTCCCGGCACCCAAACAAGGTCAATATCTTCTGGGAACGCTCCGTGACGAACCAGCCCGTCCTCTGCCCCGCTGATCAAGCGAGATACGATAAATTCATTAAAGCGGGATGCGGCAATTCCAATCCTTAATCCCTGTGCAATTAAATTTCCCTGTATCAAATTCATAGTTTTTCCCTTTCATGACCTCCATTTCAAAGGAGGAATTGATTGATTAATAGGACAGCATATGATTGAGCTTATCCTGTTTTGTTTTTAAATAACGTACGTTCTCCGGGTTTGCATTCATCTGGAGCGGGACGCGTTCGACGACTTCCAAACCGTATCCTTCCAGGCCCTTTATCTTTCTAGGATTGTTCGTCATGAGCCTGAGGTTTCTGACCCCAATATCATGCAAGATCTGAGCACCAATGCCGTAGTCTCTGAGATCCTCGTCAAATCCTAACGCGAGGTTCGCTTCAACGGTATCCATTCCTTCATCCTGCAGCGCATAAGCCTTGAGCTTGTTGATCAACCCGATCCCTCGGCCCTCCTGTCGCATATACAGCAGAATTCCCCGGCCTTCTGCCGCGATTTGCCGCATCGCAGCTTCGTACTGTTCTCCACAGTCGCAGCGGGTGGACCCCAGCGCATCTCCCGTCAAGCACTCGGAATGAACCCTTGTTAGGACAGGCTCACCATTGTCAATCTCTCCCATGATCAACGCTACATGGTGCTCTCCGTTGATGCGATTTTGGTATCCTCTGATTCGAAACACTCCGTATCGCGTAGGCAGATGGGTTTCTGCCATGCATTCCACCAGGCTCTCACGACTGCTCCGATATGCTACCAGATCAGCTACTGTAATGATTCTAATGCCGTGTTTAGCGGCAAATTCCATCAGTTCGGGAGTTCGCGCCATGGTTCCGTCTTCATTAAGAATTTCGCAGATAACTCCGGCGGGCTTAAGCCCTGCCAGCTTCGCAAGGTCAACTGCCGCTTCGGTATGCCCCGTCCTTTTTAATACACCCCCTTCCCTTGCTCTCAGCGGAAAGATATGCCCTGGACGTTTAAAGTCTTCTGCCACTGCTTCTTCATTGATAAGTGATTGTATGGTCTGGGCTCTCTCAAATGCAGAAATCCCTGTTGTCGTATCGCAATGGTCTACGGAAACAGTAAAAGCGGTCTCATGATGATCCGTATTTTTTTCTACCATGGCGTGGATTCCCAAAGCGTCCAGAATCTTTCCTTCCATCGGCATGCACACCAGTCCCTTGGCATGCGTAACCATAAAGTTCACCGCCTCTGGGGATATCTTCTCCGCTGCCATGATGAGATCACCTTCGTTTTCTCTGCCTGGATCATCTACAGCAATAATCATTTTACCGACTTCAATGTCCTTCACTGCCTCTTCAATGGTACTGAATTTATAATTCATATTGTCCTCCTTTATATTTCTAGTTAGTTAAAAAAACCATTTTCTTTTAAAAACGCTTCTGACAGCGGCTCGTTTTTATCACTGGCAGACGCATTTGTGGTCTGCACCCGATCCGCCACCCAGTCTTGATCCGCAGTCAGCGCCAGATCCGCCGCCCGAAGAGTTTCATGCTGCAGTAGCTTTTCAACATACTTCGCAAGGAGATCACACTCCAGATTGACCGTTTGACCCGGTGTTCTGTCAATGAGCAAGGTTTCCTTCTGTGTGTGGGGGATCATGGATACCCGAAACCCCCAGGGTTCTGTCCGTGCAACCGTTAGACTTACTCCATCAACGGTAACAGAACCTTTTTCAACAAGGTAGCGGCCAATGGACTTACGAACCGAAATAGAGATCCAAACGGCATTATCCTCTCTCGTTACGGCGCGAACGACTCCAGTTCCATCGATATGCCCGCTGACGATGTGTCCTCCAAATCTTCCGCCAAGCGCAACGGCACGCTCCAGATTCACTTTGCTTCCGACATTCAGTGCACCGAGATTGCTTTTACGCATCGTTTCAGCCATAACATCCGCAGAAAAACTGTCTCCATGGATTCTCGTAACCGTAAGGCAAACTCCGTTTGTGCAGATGCTGTCTCCGGTTTTTGTTCCCTCGAGCACTGCCTTTGCTTTGATGCGGAGCCTTGAGGATTTTTCTCCTTTCGTAACACTTTCAATTCGGCCCACTTCTTCAACAATTCCCGTAAACATTTCCTTCCTCCTTTACTCGTATGGATATGCGATAATTCTTATATCTTCACCATGAAGCCCCACATCTTGAATTCGAAACTGCTGTGCACAGTCGGGACTTGGGACGCCCAAGCCCTCAACGAAGGTCTTGGCACTTACTCCACCAAGGATTTTAGGCGCCATATGTAACAGCAGCTTATTTACAATTCCCTGAGAAAACGCTGCGGCATTTACCGTTCCTCCACCTTCAAGAAGAATGCTGTCGATCCCCAAATCGCCCAGCTTTTCCATAAGGTCTTTCAGATCAACTCTTCCCTCGTTGCTTTTACAGCGCAATACCGTTGCGCCCAGTGCTTCCAGATCGCAAACCGTATTTGAATCCACATCTTCGATACAAGCGATCATCGTATCCGAACCTGCCAGCACTCTACTTGTCTTTGGAATCCTGAGATGACTGTCCAGGATAATCCTCAGAGGGCTGCTCCCGCCGGGAAGCCTGCAGGTCAGCTCCGGATCGTCCTCCAGCACAGTATTTACTCCAACCATGACAGCGGTATAACTGTTTCTAAGAAGCTGTACTTCTCTTCTTGAATTCTCTCCGGAAATCCACTTGGAAGCCCCGGTATACGCAGCAATCTTACCGTCCAGTGAAACCGCTGCTTTTATCGTCACGAAAGGTCGCTTTGTTGTAATAAAGTGAATAAAGATCTCATTCAGCCGTCTGCAGTCTTCTTCCAGCACGCCGGTTTCAACCGAAATTCCGGCCTTCCTTAATGCTTCTGCACCTCTTCCTGCCACCATAGGATTTGGATCCAATATTCCCATCACGACCCGTTCGATTCTGTTTCTTATGATCAACTCAGTACATGGCGGCGTTTTTCCATAGTGGCAGCAGGGCTCCAGTGTTACGTAAAGAGTGGAGCCCACCGGGTCGTTCTGGAGGTTTTGTGCATTGCGTATCACATTTACTTCAGCATGTGCCTGCCCGAAGCACTCATGCCATCCTTCTCCAATAACGCGTCCATTCTTCACGAGAATCGCTCCCACAAGAGGATTTGGAGCAGTTTTTCCTTCTCCCAGCCTGGCCAATTCTATCGCTCTAGCCATAAATGTTTCATCCAATTTGGCTGCAGTCCTCTCACACATTCGTTCATCCCTCCTAATCGGTAACTTCTGAGAGTTAAAATATTGATACAATAGAAAACAATATTTCACCCTGTATAAAAAGAACCCTGAACTTAAGTTCAGGGCTCAGCGATCATACAGTTCAAAGTTAGTTTAAACAAAAAACTCTGAAATATATAAAATATTCCAGAGCAAATGTCTCCACTACGGGGTAACCGTATGTTCAACTTCTTCTTTCATCCAGACTATACTGTCGGCTTCGGAGTTACACCGAATCATGCCTTGCGGCTCGTGGGCTTTACCACCGG
>JAQSXD010000386.1 GCA_029266295.1 Bacillota bacterium
ATTATCTCAACCAAAGGGTTTGGACGGAAATAATACTGCAGGAGTCTTATTCTTGCTATGAAGAGCTGAAGTCCTACGGAATCCCCTTTCAAATGGCGGAAGGAGGCAAGCCGTATCGCAGCGGACTGCCCAATCTGGGACCCTGCCTCTGCGCCTTTCCGGATAATAAAAAACTTCCTTCCATACTGCGGAAGAAGGTATTGGAATCCGGTGTGAAGATTATAGATCGGATTATGATGACAGACTTGATCAAGACAGAGCAGGAGATTACCGGTGCAGTAGGAATCACAGTAGGGGAAGCAGAATTTTGCGTGCTTTATGCAAAGGCGGTCATTCTATGCACCGGGGCCTCTGGGTTTAAGCCTACGGGATGGCCCATCTCTAATTTAACTTCAGACGGAGATATGATGGCATACCGTATCGGTGCTGCGATTACGGGAAAAGAGTTTATTGATACCCATGGAACAGCCAGTGACAATCCCGCTTTTGTGGGCCCGGTTTTTTTGAACCGTCCGGTAGGAGAGGCGCCGCCTCTGACATTTTATACGGATGGAGAGGGGCAGGTTCATCAGGGTTTTTCCGTCTTTCATCTGGGTCCGGAATTCCAGATTCATGGGGGTAAGGGACCAATTACGACCGACTTGCCCCATGGAAAAGTAAAACTGGTCGGTGGGGCCTCCGCAGGAATGGCAACGCATAAATCAGAAGGAATCTGGCCTGTGGGATATGATGGAGGCGTTGGGGTTGCGGGATTATATGCTGCCGGTGATTCTCTGGGAACCATGCTAAGCGGAGCTGCTTACAGCGCGATTGGTTTGGCTCTTGCAGGTTCTGCAGTAACGGGTAGAATCGCAGGAAGCTCTGCTGCGTTATACAGCAGAAACAGAGAAAATAAGAACACATCAGAACATGCAGATCATAATGAGATTCAAAGACTTAAAGCGCAAATATATAAGCCATTGGAGCGAAGCGGAGGTTTCTCCCCGCGTTGGGTGATTCAGCTGCTTCAGAATACCATGGTGCCTTACTATACGATGATCATCAAGCACCGGGATCGGCTTACCGCTGCATTAAACATGATTACGTTTTATCAGAAGCATTTCGTACCGGCGTTAAAGGCTGAGGATGCCCACGAGCTGCGCCTTGCACTGGAGACAAAAAACATGCTTTGCAATGCGGAGATGAAGCTGCGGGCATCGCTGTTTCGTGAGGAAAGCAGGGGGACCCACTATCGGGAGGATTTTCCATGCAGAGATGAAGAAAACTGGAATGCATGGATCAAGATTCGGAACCAGAATGGAGAAATGGTGCTGGAAAAGGTGCCGGTTCCCAAGGAATGGGAGCGATCTGCTGATGGTGATTTTTTATTTGATTTCCCCAAATTTTAAGGAGGACCTCACATGGCAATACAAAAAATTGATATGGAACGATGCAGACGCTGCGGGATGTGTGAATTCTATTGTCCTGTTGATGTCATTCGGTTTGACCACGAAAAGAAAGAGCCTGATTTGCGCTATGCGCACGACTGCATGGTCTGCGGCCTGTGCGAAGACCGATGCCCGGCAAAGGCTATTACGGTAACGCCGGAAAAAAGCAATGCAGCGGTGCCTTGCTGGGGCTAGCCGAAGAAAAGAAATGCAATCGTGGCTTGCCGGGGCTGCATCCATAGTAAGCAATGAAGTTGTGCCCTGAGGTTAAGACAGCCTCGTGCTACTTATATCTGCTCCCGGATTCTTGCTCCAGTAGATCCGTTAGATGATTGACCAGGCCTGGAACAAACGGATTGTAATCCTTTTTCCAGAGCGCAAACATTTCAAAGTGATTTCGATATTCACTGATGGGCAGAAAGCTAATATTTTCATTTGCAAATTGCTGAAGATGGCTCGCAAAGATAGATACGCCCACATTGCACTCCACCATGAGGAAAATGTTATGAAGAATATCTGCTTCATAGACGATTTTGGGAGAAAACCCTGCTTGACCGCACATGTGGTGGACAAAATCATAATCCCGAAGAGAGGAACGCCGGCTCATGACGATGATGGGCTCGCCCCTCAGGTCTGACGCCGATACCTCTTGCTTTGTGGCAAAGGGATGGTCTCTGCTTACTGCAACGCACATGTCGTCAGAGAAGAGAAAACGAGACTCTGCGTTGCGAAACCCTCTGGCCTGGAAACCGGGCAGCAAAAGCAGATCTGCCTGCTCTGACAGATAATTTTCAGAAAGATAAGTGTGAGTACAGTCCTTCAGCTTCAGTGTAACATTGGGGTGCAGCTCCTGATAGGTACGAAACAGTCTCGGCAATGTACGGAACAAAGCAGTTCCAAAGAATCCGATTCGAAGGCTGCCCTCAACCCCCTTGCTGATATTCTGCGCTTTTGTGACGGCACGGTCGTACATTCCGCTGATCTGGGAAAGTTCGTTAATAAAAGCTTCGCCGGCAAGGGTTGGGATAACAGAGCGCTTGTTTCTGGAAAAGAGTACGACGCCAATCTCATCCTCCAGGGAGGCAATGATTTTACTGAATGAGGGCTGAGACATATGGACGATTTCCGATGCCTTGGAAAAGTTCAGTGTATTGGATAAGGCAAGAACACATTCGATTTGTAGATTGTTCATCTTCGCCTCCTTCTGAATAACAGATATGCCAATTGAGAAATTCTCTACGGAAGTAAGTTGTGTTAATATCATAACAAAGAATCAATTATTTGCAAATAATAATTCTGAAAGATGAACCTGAATAAACGAATAAATGAGGGAAGGATCAGGTAGACCGAAATGGCAAACAAAAGTTTTCAATTCTATTCAAAGATCGTTATTGCACTCGGATTTTTCATGTTTCTTTTTCAAACCGCCATCGTCATGGACATTCTCAATGTTATCCTGCCGGTCATCGAGCAGCAAAAGGGCTGGACCAGGGGAGCAATCAACGGAATCGCGGCCATCGGTCCGGTGGTCGGGACGGTTCTGGGTGTGCTTTTGGCTTCTTTGATTCTGAAGTTCGGAGCAAAGAAATCCACCATTGGAACCGTAATTCTTATGGGAATCGCCACAATTGGAATGGGAGGGGCCAGCGATATCAAGGTCTTTGCAGTCAGCATGGCTACAGTTCAGATTCTCAGCGGCGTGCTGCTGATTTCAATCCCGGCTTTGATGGCCAACTGGTATCACCTGAAGCGGGGAACTGTGCTGGGAATTATCACCATTGGAGCACCGTTCAGCACCGCTTTTTTTACACCGCTGGCTTCCTATTTGATCAGAGCCATTGGATATAATGCAACATTCTTCAGCGTAGCGGCAGCGTTCCTTGTCATAGGAATCGGTCTTGCGGCGATCGTCCCTGAAAGGCCGGAGCTGGTGGGTTTGTACCAGGATGGTGCGTCGGCGCCGCCTCTCAAGGCAGCAGAGATTCAGACCGGATCCAAATGGACTCTGAAAGCAATCTTCTCAAAGAAGGAAACCTGGATTCTTGTTTTCTCCTTTGGAGCGGTTTATCTGATGATGACTGCAATTATGAGCAATATGATTCCAAGACTGCTGGATCAGGGAATTCCGATTCAGACTGCCTTGATGATGCTGTCCGTTGGTGCGATCCTGGGAATTCCCATGAGCTACGCCTGGGGTGTACTGGATGATAAAATTTCCACACCCAAGACCTCCGGCATCTTGCTCTTATTTTACGTAGTCGCTTCCATTTCCATGATCTATGCTTCCGCTGACAAAATGTACTTTGCAGTGCTGGCAACCTTCTGCATCGCGGCAACAACAGGAGGTATGCCCAATCTGATCCCCTCAAGCATTATCTGGGTCTTCGGAAGGGATGAATATGTCAACGTTCACCGCTGGCTGGGGGGAATTTACAATTTGTGCAGAAGC
>JAQSXD010000387.1 GCA_029266295.1 Bacillota bacterium
ATAAAATAATCACCATTTTTCCTGGAGGATCAATGGTGATTTTAATGTTCAGTTTAATTCAAAAATCATATTGTACCATACAGCACCCCCATGATCTGAGGCAGATCTGCCGTGATTGACAAAGCCGAGCTTTTCATAATACGGGATTTTTTCTTCTTTGCAGCAGAGTGTAAGCCCTTTTCTTCCTGAATCTGCGGCGGTCTTGATCAATGCCTTGACAAGTGCTGAGGCATAACCGCTTTTTCTGTATTCCGGCAGCATACACAGCCCGAAAATACTTTGATACTCGCCATTCGGATCATGATAGGACGTATCACCGTAATGCTCGTCATGAATAACCATATCGTTAATGATGCTTCCGTTGATAAAGCCGATGATCCTGCTGTCAAACTCTGCAAGCTGAAAGCTGGGGCCGTAAACCATCAACCTGAATTTAAGTGAATCACGAGAAGCAGCTTCCATAGGCGGAAAACAAATTTGTTCGATCTCATTGAGGCGATCGAGATCTTCAATTGAGGCTTGTCTGATCAATAATTCCATACCCGTTTTTCCCTTCCGGTTTAAATTTTAATATATTTAATCGCGCTCTTCTAACGCAATATCCTTTGGGTTTTCAATCTTATTTCTCTTTATTATCTCATTCAGCCTTCACTTTCAGCACCCGGGCCGAATCTCTGATGGCTTTGATTCCAGAGGGAAAGGGGTCCATGATGGTCCAAATACTGATGCCGCCAAGATCGAATTCATCTACAATCTGAAGCTTAGATTTGATGCTTGCTTCATTTTCAAACCAGACAATATGCTCAATGCCGGCGCTATCCTGATAAAGGTAAAATGGGGTCTTTGAGCGATCGTCATATTGAATTACAGCACCTCTTTCTTGTGCTTGCCTTTCTGCATCGTCATTTGATAGCATTTGCGCAGGCAAATAGCTTTCGGGAAAAGGGATGGACCAATCATAGCCGTAATTGGAAATACCCAGTAATACTTTACGGGTATCCAGTACTCTATTGAAGGCTAGAAAATTATAAATCCCTTCACTTGAGGAAAGTGGTCCGGGGTTTTCATTTCCAGCAGCCTGCCGGAATGCTCTAAGTTCAATAAAATTGGCTGCTTTGTTCAGCGCAGAGTAATCAATGCCGATATCATAGAGGCCCGGTGTCAGTGAAACCATAACGAGAGCCGCTACACGATTGAGCCTGGCAGCTGTTTTCGAGACAGTTATAACAAACTGCTCCCGATCCTGCGGTGCGATATATCCGAAATTAAAGACCATGCCAAAATACTTTTTTCCAATTACGTTTAAGACGATATTATTGATTAGCCGATCTCTGGCATTGGGATCGGTGAAAATGATTCGGGTCAGATCGTAACTGTATTCCCCATATTCATTATAGGGAGTTAAGGTCATCAAGGGAGCAACACCGCTATTATAGGCATATTGCAGCAGATTTGCATCGCTCAGTGGAATCAAATCACCTTGTGCATTGAAGCCATAGCTGTAATAGGTCACGTAGGTTAAATCCTCAGCCCAGAGATTCAGCAATTCCTGGGTCATATTTTGTGTTGCATATCCGTTGACGATTATGGTGCCTGCCCTGAATTCTGCAATTGATTCTGATTTCATAAGCTCCTCCCGAGACCAGCAAAATACAGCCGGAGTTGTTTTGATCCATAACCCGGCTATTCTATTCTATTGCTTTATGGGAGCAATCATTACTATTTTATCATGCGCTAATCCACTATCATGCGTCTAACGACTATCATGAGAGGGCTATTTCTCAATAGTCCTCATCCTCATCATAGGACTCACCGTCGATGACAGGGAACTTCTTATCGATGAGGCCGTCTTCGTATAGCTCCTCATCCTCTTCATTTGATTCGTCATATTCTTCATCCAGTTTGGCATCAAAGGAGATTGCATATTCATCGATTTCATAATCTAAACTATCAGAGAAATCGTAGCGATACTGTTCTTCATTGAGCTTTTCAAGCCGGTATAATGACATTGCTTCACTGACAGTGGCATCACGTTTGGCGTTGTCTTTAAGACGCCTTAAGTGGACGATGCTGTCAAAGATATACCAGTTTCTAAACTTGTAAAGCTCATCCACATAGGAGACACGTTCGTCACGGGTTGTTGAATTCTTGGCCAATCCAATCAATGCTTGTCTCACTGTATCCATAAGGGTATAGACTTCGATCCCGTCATCAGGCATGCCCTGCAGAATATCTTCAAAATAGGTATCAGTTATTTCTACCAGTGTTTCCGAATCAATATCTGCAAAAACTTTAAAGAAAGATTCATAAGGAATCTCTCCGTCACATTCAACCAAAGTGGCAAAATGCTCAAAATCTACAAATTCATCTAGTGAGTCGATTTCGAGTAGTTCCATAAGTTCATCATAATCCATTTTTATCACCTCATTTGTAGGTATCAAGATCAAAGCTTTTAAAAGCCACCTTGAACTCTGAATTTTCAAAGATACGATTGATCATATTTACGAAGTTCTCTGACAAGTCGCTGGCGTAAAACGTATTGTCAAAAACCGGCTCATCGGAGAGGAGGTCATTTTTTTCAAGCTGCTCTATGATATGCGGTATGATTTCTTCCGATGGATTAATAATCCGGAGCTGAGGATAAATCTTCTCGATATTCTTCCTGATCAGCGGATAATGGGTACAGCCCAAAACCAGGGTGTTGACCTTATTATACGCAATAAAATGATCAAGATAATATTGAATGGAAAGATCCATGATTTCATTCTGTATAATACCCTCTTCAATGAGTGGCACAAAAGTGGGGCAAGGAGTCGCATATAGGTTCAGTTCCGGATTCAGACTGTGGATCAAGTTCTCATAAGCTTTGCTTTTAATGGTAACTTTTGTTCCGATAATACCGATTTCATCCTCTTTGCTGCAAGTGCCGGCAACAACCTCTGCTGTAGGCCCAATGATTCCTACAATCGGGATTGCAGGATATTTTTGCTGTAACTCTTCCAGACATGTTGAACTTACCGTATTGCATGCAATTACAATCATTTTTACATTTTCTTTTACTAAGAAGTCTGCGATCTGCATGGAAAAAAGGCGAATGGTGGAAGGTGCTTTCGAACCATATGGAGTTCGGGCAGTATCCCCGAAATATACGATTTTTTCTTTTGGCAGAGCCTTCATTAAATAGGGTATGCAGGTGAGTCCGCCAAGGCCTGAATCAAAAAACCCTATTGGTCGGTTATCCATATAAATTAAGTGTCCTTTCGTTATTGAAGTAAAACCATTTTCTGGGTATAATAATTATAAGTCTATCAAATGTAATAAAATCAGAGATTTTATACGGGATGTATTGGATTGTAGCGGTGTGTAGCAAACCAGAGCTATGGTTTGCACTGATGCTATAATAATATTAATGAATAAAGGATAAAATGTAAATAAAAAAATGAGAAAAGAGGGAATTGAGAAATCGATGGTTTCTACATTCTCTTTCGGCAGGGCTTTCTGCCAATCAAAAAAAGATAAGGAGTTTTGGCATGGGAAAAGAAATGAAGACAAGGGATCAGATCGATTCAAAGTACAAATGGAAAATTGAAGAGATGTATGCGGATGAGGAACAATGGAAAGTTGATTATAAAACAGTAGAAGATAAAGCAAAAGATTATGTGGCTTATTCCGGCAGACTGGGAGAAAGTCCCCAGCTTTTGCTGGAGGCGCTGCAGAAGAAAGATAATATCTGGTTGATCCTCGAGAAAATATACGTTTATGCGAGAATGAAGAAAGATGAGGACAACAGGATCAATAAGTACCAGGCTATGAGCGACAAATCAGGATCGCTGATTGCAAAAACCTCTTCCTACCTTTCCTTTTTTACACC
>JAQSXD010000388.1 GCA_029266295.1 Bacillota bacterium
TTCAATTCAAATCGTTCTTTTTTCATACCATTACCTCAATCAATTTCTCCTGCGTAAAGTCATCTCCCCGATCAAATTCGCCGTTGATTCTGCCATCTTTCATGATAATCACACGATCCGACATCCCTATGATTTCCGGCAGTTCATCAGAGATCAAGAGGATTGCAAGACCTTGTGCCTTTGCCTGACGCATCAACTGATAGATATACGCCTTCACGCCCACATCAACGCCTCTTGTGGGACAATCCAAAATCAGCACATCCAGATCTTTGATCAGCCAGCGGCCCAGGTTCACTTTCTGCTTATTTCCTCCGGAGAGGCCGTCCATTCGCTGATTGACACCACTGCACTTAATTTGGAAGTCTGCAATGCCTTTTTGTGCCACAGTCCTTAGCTTTCGGGGATTGAGAAATCCCAGTCTTCCTTTCAGCGATGCGGTGGAAGGGAACACAAAGTTATTCACGATACTGTCCTGCATCATCAAGGCTTCCCCGTCCCGATCTTTGGGAACATAGGCCATACCGTTACAAAGCGCCGTTCCGGCATTTTTTATTTCCAATGATTTCTTTGATAAGACTACTTTGCCCTTCATGGATGGCGCAAGACCATAGACCGCTTTTCCAACGGTATGTATCCCGGAATCGCTAAGTCCGCAAAAGCCCAGAATCTCTCCCCGATGCACGTTGAAGGACACCGCTTCAATTTCACCGGCAACGGAAAGTTCTTCTGCTGTCAAGACAACCTCATCCTCATAATCCGGACTCCAATCCTCCCGATAATATGCGCAGCTTACCTCACGCCCTACCATCATCCGCTTCAGTTCATCGGGCTCAAGACCGTCACACGCTTTCGTCCCCACCACTTCACCATCTCTTAAAACGGTGATGTTGTCGCACAGGCGAATCATCTCTTCCAAGTCATGGGTGATAATCACGATGGTTTTTCCCGCTGCCTTTAGATTTTCGATCAGTTGATACAGCATATCCCGATTATTTTGAGACAGAGACTGGGTAACCTCATCCAGAATCAGCAGATCTGGATTTATAGAGAGTGCTCTTGCCAGCTCGATCATTTTTCTAGTTTCAATTTGCATATTGCCGCAGGTTTTCTTAAGAGGAACTGGCATCAGCCCCCATTTTTGAAATTGCTTTTCCGCTTCCTGATACAGTGCACTCATATTGATAATTCCAAAGCGGGTAAATTGTGAAAGCCTGCCAGCAAAAACGTTGACACCTGCCGGCAATGTTGAGAGTACACCCAGCTCCTGGACGACAATACCGATCTTATGGTCTGCTGCCTGCAAAGGGCTCTGGGGCTCATAGGGCTCACCATTGAGCAGCATCTCCCCTGCATCCTTGCGGCAGATGCCTGAAATCTGAGACAGGAGCGTTGATTTGCCCGAACCATTTTCGCCTGCGAGGCCTCTTACCTCCCCCCTCTTCAGGCAGAAATCAACGTTTTTATTTGCACAGGTTGATCCGAAATGTTTATAAATACCCTTTACGTCAAGGATGATGTCCGTCATTTCACTACCCCCTTTGTGTTCCTTTGCGCAATCACTCCAAACAGGATTACGATAAAGCCAAGGATGGCTTCCTGCCATGTTCCAGAGGGAACCCCCGCAATGGTGAGCATGTTGAAGATGCTATATACCAGCAGGGAGCAGATTGGGATTCCTACAATGATGTTGATTCTGGATTGCAGCACCTGTGCCAGCATCAATGCAGCCATAGGCTGAAAGATCATTGCCAGGCTTGTCAGCCCAGTTTTTGCTGTCATTCTCGCATTATAGCTCTCGTTGAGAAAGGCAGAGCAGCCCACAAAAAAGCCGCAGATAAGGCCCACAAAAATCAGCGTTTTCTTTATATCAATTCCCAGGTCAGCAGAGACCTTCAGCCCGCTTCCCAAGGCCCGGATATTCAATCCCACCTGGGTTCTGTTATAGATTAGATAAGCAGCAATAAATCCAAGGAAAAAAACGAGATAGATATACGGCGGCTTTGCCAGCAGCCGCAAGGAATTGTCCAGCTGTGCAATGGTTCCTCCGCTTTGGGTAACCTTGTTGGAATACAGCACTGCCAATGCTTCATAGATCATGGCCAGACCGATACCTGCAATCCACGATGGAATATTCGTCTTTACGAAGATGAAGAAATTGAATGCAATCAGAAGGATTCCAGTACCGATTCCGCCAAGAATGATTCCCGGATATCCGAACGCACTGCCCAGCATACCAGAAACGTTAGCGGCGATTACAATGACGGCCCCGATTGACATATCCGTAAAATCACAGGCAAAGATAAAACAAAGTCCCCAAGCCACGAAAGCAGGTATAATCGCATGTGAAATTAATACGGTAAGATTGCTTTTGGTCAAAAATTTTCCATCATAGCAAAAATCAAAGAGATAACAGACCGCCACAATGAGTAAGAGAATCAGAAAGAGAAGAACCCATTGCCTCCGGCTTTCGCCCTTGTTGATATTATTTTTTGTTGTCACGTTGCACCCCACGCATTCTTTATGAGAGCCGCCGAAAACCGGCGGCTCAATTTTCCTTCGTGATTTATTTTGAAGCGATTTCTTCCAGATTGTAATTTATGATGAAATCAATAAAGGTCTGATAAGTAACCCCTTCTCCGACTAAACTCTTCAGTGCATCGGCATTCATCGGATGACCCTTCAGAAAATACTCGGAATACAGAGAAGCGTTACCGGCATTGACTTCAAACGGCACAATGGTATTAAAGTAAGGTGCTGCCCCATCATCCCCCTTAATTTCGTTCCCATTCAGGTAGTTATTAAGCAGCAATGCCGCCAGCGTGGTTACGATTTTGGAGCCACCATCGCCGTAAGCAATGGTACCGTCCTGAATGTAGCTGATACATTCTTCGGTGGTGTCGGAGCAATAAATCGCCATATTCTTGCTGTGATTTGAGAGTGCTGTGATTGCACCGATGGCATAGTCACCAGTCAGGGCATAGATTCCCTGGCAATCTGGGTTTGCGGATACAAGATCGTCGCCTTTTGTCGCCGCATCAGAAGGAGAATCACAGCGTCCTGCAGCCAGTACCTTTCCGCCTCCTTTTTCAAAGGTTTCGGTGAATCCCTTTACTCTGGCATCATGTACAGGATCTCCTACTGCACCGCCAAGGATAAATGCTGATTCGATTCCGTTTTCCTGCATTTTTCTTGCAGCATTGGCACCTGCGGAATAGTTGTCGGTTCCCACACTCCCCACGTAAAATGAATTTTGCTCCAGCTTATCAAGGATTTTCTCATCCGTAGGAATCTGATCGAATATAACGAAGGGAATCTTCGCCTTTTCGCAGGTCGAGGAAAGGGTCGGATACAGCGTTGGAACGGATCCGAAGATCATCATACCCTGTGTCCCTGAGGATGCCATATTTTGAATATTGCTGGCCTGAGTATCCGCAGTAAAGTTATCGTTATATACCTTGAATGAATTTCCCAGCGATTCGTTGACATACTGTGCTTCACCTGCAATGACATCCAGTGCATTGACGCCTTGGCCCCAGATGTTGCCGCTGACGGCAAATTTGCCTGCTGCTGCACCATCAGGGGTCTCTCCACCGCTGGGTGCAGCATTCCCCGCCCCACCGCAGCCTGTAAAACTAAATAGAATCAAGGAGCATGCCAGTACTCCGGCCAGCACATTTTTCATTAACTTTTTCATGTTTTTTCCCCCATTTCCATTATTTTTTTCTTTTGCCACCCGACTTGCCACAAATGGGTTTGCCCCTTTATGTCATCCGGTTTGCCGTTGCTTTGTTCTTCTATAAGGTATCATAATTTGCTTGATAACAATTAGGACCTGTGTCATAATGAAATTGA
>JAQSXD010000389.1 GCA_029266295.1 Bacillota bacterium
TCTCCACTGCAAGGTAGGACCATGCAAGGCATTTATAAAGATGCGGGGCATAGAAATAATCTATAATTACAGTCTCTCTCGCCGCCTCCAGATAATGGGCAGCATCTTCCGACTGACCTTGGTTCATCAGCGCAATGCCGGTTTGATAGAGAAGGTAAGCGCTTTGAGGTTCTTCCTCCAGATCCTTCGAAAGGAGCAGTGCCCTCTCCGCATCAAATAGATTGGTATCGAACTCCATGCATCCACTTTGATCTTCTCTGACTTGCTGTATTCTCAGCTCAGAGTCCCGCCTGTTTCCTATGATCTCATCGGGGATGTATTCATAGGAACGACCTTGGTAACGGTATTCCTTCCGATTTCGGATCAGCCGCAGTGAATTAACCGGCGAAGCAATTCCACCGTATTTTGCAGCCGGCTCCACGTAAATCAGATATTCTTCCGCATTGGGATTATCCAGCATCGAATAAAGCTGATTCCAATCCTCATCCGACAGTCTCTCATCTGCCTGAAGAAAGAGAATCCATCTCCCCGAAGCTTGCTCCATGCAAAAGTTCTTTATTTCGCTCCGGTTTTGCTTCCACTGGACCGGATAAACCATGATTCCAGCATTTCTGCTAAGCGCTACAGTTCGGTCTGTTGATCCCAAATCTGCCATAATGATTTCCTCTGCCCGCCCCGCAATCCGGCTTAAATAGTCAGGAATCCTTGCTTCCTCATTATGAACCACTGTACAAATGCTCAGATTGATTTTGTCCTTCATTGCGTATGACCTCCAAGCAGATAGTATAATTCCCCAAGAGTTTCAAGAATCTTCTTATTCTCAGGGACAAGCTGCAGAGCTTCCAGATAAATCGTAACAGCCTCTTCATAGCGGCCCAATCGATATAAAACAAGGCCATAATTTTCTAATAATTTCAATGCTTGGCTTGTCATTCTCTGCTCTTGACCTTCTTTCATTAGTTGATATCCTCTTTGAAAGTACATTGCTGACAGTGTGCTTTCTCCCAGTTCAAAGAGCAGCGTACCAAGATCATCGTACCATTCGGGACAGTCAGGTTCCATTAGAAGGCGTTCCAACCTGCAGCTTGTGGCTCACTCATTTGCTCACCCTCCAGTTGTTTCCGATTCATACTCTTCTTCAATCTTCTTCAGAGACTCTCGCGCATCTTCAAAATGAACTGCCACACTCTGGCATACGACAAATAAATTTTGAAAGAAATCGTGATGAATTCCAAAGATTTCTATCATCTTTTCCCCAGTATCAATGAAACCCAAATGATTCATCTGATAGTAGCTTGAAAACACTACCTGCTGGCAGAAGCTGCGACAAAGGGTATCATCTATAAATCGCTCGAAAAGCTGCATGTTTTTTAGGTAGGCTGACTCCAATACCTGCCTGCTCCCCTCATCTGCTTTTTCGGCGATGCGTATCATCTCGCAGCATTCAAGCTTCCCCTTATTTGCAAGCTGCGCCAAATCACAAAACATCTTGAGATAAGCGTCAACGCTTTGAATGAGTCGTATCAAATCCCCCTTTTTCTCGCTACGGTTCATAAGAACCCTTTTTTCTGCAATCAGTCTATGAACGGGATAGGGCAAGGGAGCATCGCAGAAATCATCAATTACCTCGGAAAGCGCTCTGCAAACAGTTCCATGGATTTTGGCTCCGCCTTCCGTCGCATTGATGATTGTTTTTTCGGGGTGCGCGGCAATCTTACGCTCAAGCCCAATTCGAAAATCCTTCCAGAGCTTTGTGGAAGGAATCATGCTTCCATCATTTCCCTCAACGGATACGGTTGGCATCGCTTGGAGCTGCTCCTTGCTTTTCCTCCCTTTTTCCTCGTTATACACCGCTCCCCTGCTGTGTGTGACGCCATCGGCACCGTAGGCATAATCCTGCCCCACAAAAACGATGGGATCAGCTCCCATGAGCACAGCAAGTTCAAACGCAAGATGAGACACATTTGCGCCAGCATCAATGGCGTTACCATCACCTAAATAACCATTGATCCATTGATTGATTGCCTCCGCATTTCGAAAAACCGGAATTTTTTCACCGCGAAATGAGGGAAATACCCGTTTATCGACGAGGCCAAGACAGATCAGTGCCATATCACTGGGATAAGATACGTCTTTAAAGTGATACAAATAGGTGTATTTGGTTCGTTCGATTATGGTCAGAATATCTGGTTTAATCTTATTTTTCAGAAGAGGGAGAATCGCAGATTCGGCGCAGAGGATCAAGCCTCTGCCCTTGATGCGATGCAATTCGTCGATGTTCTTGTCCAGAGATGGTCCGTTTGCAACAATAAATGCCGGAATCCCTTTGTATTGTTCTCTCAGGCATTCAATACTCGGATTTTCAAGGATTGTACGGCTGTTTGCCAGCAGGTTAAAAAGGCCAACGAGATTATCATAATGGTCGTTTCCAATGTAGAAAACAAACAATGCAAGCCTGGAAAAAATAAAATGATTGATCTTCTGATACACCGATTTAAAATTACGGTTTGCGGCATGGGTGAACGCAAGGACAGGAGAGGTGCAGCTGACAAATACAATACTGAAAAAAAGCTCATCGAATACACCTGAAAAATCCTCAATATCACCCGCTAGAAGAATGAGTCTCCCGGTTCTAAAAAGAGGCTCAAGATCAAAATAAAAAAGCATCGCTTTTAGCAGATAGAGGTTTTGTTCAAAGAGAATAACTACCGTGTGAGGCTGCTTTTTTTCAAACAATTCGAAGAGGGGATATCCGAAACCCGCGCCAAAGAGAAAAATCCCACCTGCCCCTTTCACAGTAATATTCCTGCACCACTGCTCCGCTTCTTCCCGCGGGTGCTCACTGTTGATCAGAAAGCTTCTTCCCTCATCATGATATCTGCAAACAGGATAACCTTCCGGGTTCCAGCTGATCTCGATCTTTTCCCATACTTCCGTTTCATCGAGTGCTTCAATCCGTTCGCGAAAGCCGGGAACCAGATACCCGAGATTTTTTTTGTATCGTTCCTGTCGTTCACCTTCACGGGCAATCTTTATTTCCATTGATCTGGGCCAACTCCTTTACTGCAGGACAAAGGACAAACTCCATCAAATCCGTCATTCCTGTCATGTCCTGATGATTGATTCTATTGAGGAGCTCCTGTAAAATGGGCACAATGCTACTAAAATCTCTTTCCAATATGGAGCGCCAATTTAGTTCAAACAGCTGCTCAAGATCTTCCATGCTGCAGCCAAACAGCTCCAGTCCAAGGGAATCATTTCCGCTTCGGAAGGCTGAGACAGCGGCAAGCGCGGTGCGGTCATACCGATCAGAAACGTGATCAAACGGTTCATTAGAATTCATCAGCATCACCTTCTCTGTCAAACAATTCCATCCAATTACTTATTTGGTAAGCCTCTAAATTTTTTATCGTATAATAGACCATTGCCTGCATGCTTCCATCAAAATTCTCAATAGCCTCATCTCTTTCTTTGATTTCATCCTCTGACCAGATGAGTCCCTCAAGACTTGCAGATGCAGCTCTGATCACCCGAAAGATTTTTCTTGTGTCTGATCTCTCTGTCGCCAACGCAAGTACCGCTGCCGCACGTTCTCTCATTTCTTGTGACAGTTCCACCGTTATGGCTCTGTTTTCCGTTATTTTCATTGGAACACCTCTTGATATTCTGTTGCTGCACGGTCAAATTCCTTCATGGTTCCAATATCGATCCAATACTCTCTGATGGGAAACACAGCCAGCGGCGCTTCTTCTTGAAGCATCTTTTTCAGCAGCTGATCCATATCAAAGCATGTATTCTTTGGAATTCTCTCAATGACTTCAGGATTGATCGTATAAATCCCTGCATTTACAAGGCTGGAGTAAATCGGCTTTTCTTCAAAGCCGATCAGTCTGTCTCTGCTTGCCTTTATCACACCGTACGGGACCTGATAATCATAGCTCCTTACAGCAACGGTAGCTTGGGCCTGATGTGCCTCATGGAAGGCGAGCATTTGGTCCATACTTAATTTTGTCAGGATATCACCATTCATCACAAGGATTGGCTTATCCGTTTTGACGGGGAACAGACTCAACGCTCCCGCAGTACCAAGCATGACGTCTTCCTGGATGTACCGTATTTCTACACCCCACTTGGTTCCATCGCCGAAGTAACCCTGGATTTGCTCCGCCTTATAATGAACAGACACGCAAAAACGGCGAAACCCCTGTTCAATCAGATTGATCAGCATTGTTTCCAGAATCGGTTTTCCGCCAATATTCAACATCGGCTTAGGGCAATGATCCGTCAGAGGGCTTAGCCTCTTTCCTAGTCCTCCTGCCATGATGACCACCCAATGTTCGAATTTCTCGGGCTGAATCAGATCATCCAGCCGCTCAATCCCGATCACGATCCCCGAATCATCCACCACAGGCAGATGCCTCAGTTTATTGATCTTTAATATCTGTAAAACACTTTTTTTATTTTTCATGACCGGAATTGTGACCGGCCTTTGATTCATAATTTCTATTACAGAGCGGTTTAACCCAATTCCTTTCAGTAAACCTCTTCTGATATCCCCATCCGTTACGGTACCCAGCAGTCTTTGCTCCCGGTCAATTACAAAGGCGATTTGCATTCCGTTTTTGTCTATCATCTCTATCGTCTTGTGAATTTCAGTGTCGGCGGGGATTAATATTTTCTTCCACTCATCCATATCTCTTGCAGCTCCTTGGAATCCCCTGTAAAGTGCCTTTTCAAGGCCAAGATCCCTACTTACATAATATTGATCTGGCTGCCATTTTGTGACCTTTCAGGAAATCTGTCACGCTCAAAACTTGACACGGATAAGCGTGGGTGAAGGAG
>JAQSXD010000390.1 GCA_029266295.1 Bacillota bacterium
TCTGCCGATTTTTAATTGATGAAACCATTTCATTTGAATTTTCCTCCATTGATACTACGATAGCTGTTGGTTATAATAGTCGCAAGTATTATGCCAATGAAGCAAAAAATCTTATTTCAACAGAAAGACGCAGATGGGGATGGTCACCAGACAGATCAGTGTACTGAGACTCACAAGTTTGGAGGCATATGCTCCTTCAACGCCATAGTGCTCTGCTAGGATAGATGTTTGCATGTGGCAGGGCATGGTTGCAGTCAGCATAAAGACTTGGAAGGCAATGCCTTCGATGTGGAACAAACGAAGAAGAAGATACATATAGAGCGGACTGATGAGAAACTTCCCTGCAAGAATGATCAGCTCATCCGCTGTGATTTTCGGGACTCCCTTGGCAAATACCGTTAAATTCGCGCCGATGACCAGCAGAGAAAGCGGTACGGTAAGGTTTCCTAAATAGCGAAGAGCAGTATCAAAGGCCATGGGTATCGAAAGCTCAAACTGTACCAGAAGCCCTCCGATGATGACGCCAACAAGGCCGGGGCTTACGATTTTTTTCAGCGATAAGCCTTTTGAATCGATGGGGGAAGCCTTTGCAAGCTGGTAGGCTCCCAGACTCCAAAAGCCTGCAAGGGTCACCAGATAAAAGGTAAACAGATAGGGAAGACCAGCATGTCCGTATACAATTTCGTTGATGGGCAGGCCAATAAAGATGGTATTGGAAAAAGTAAATGTTACTTGGAAAACAGTTTTTTTTCCACTTTCAAGATGCAGTGCTTTCGACAGGATTCTGCCTGTCAGAAAAAGCAATCCCGTATAGATGGCAAGAATCAAAAGGTGGAAAGCGGACGCATGGAGAAGTTCTCTAGTAAATCGGTCAGATATACTAATGATTGCCAGCGCAGGAGCGGCCGCTTTGACAACCAGAAAAGACAGTACGGAAGGCGTCGCGGAAGGCCACGATTTTCTGTAACTAAACCAAAATCCTACTGAGCAGATTAAAAAAATGACGATGACACTGATAATCCCATTGATCAATTTCGTTTCCTCATAGTGCCGGGGATCTCAGGCAACAGTAATGATTTTGAGATCCCACTCTTTAGGGAAGTGCTAATCAATCAATCAGCATTTCCTTAGATGTCTGATTTATTTGGACGCTGATTTTTTCTTTTTATCAAAATTTGTTACCAGGCTTATTACTGCCTGCTGGGCGCCTTTGTTAAGGGAAAGCACGGACGGATCGAGAGTTGACAGGTTTTTGTCGATGAGATGGTCAAGGGGCTCAAGCCTTGGAATCGTTATGATTCTTGAGGCTTTCAGAAGCTTTGCATTCTGAACTGTTCCGTTTCCATCCACGGCAGCAAAGGCATAGTAGCTCGTTCTGAGAAATCCCGCATCCCGCCCGAAATAAACGGTTCCTGTAGGTTCCAATACTTTATAAATATTTTTGATATGGACGGACTGAATAAAACTGAAGATACTCATAACGATCCAGAAAGCACCTGCTATGACTACAATATCCCAAAACATAAAAAGCTCCTTTCAAATTCTGTAACGGGTAAAATAAAATTGTACGATCTTATAAAATTATTAATATGCAAAAAATGTGCCGAAATCAGGTATGTATGTTATAGTCGATATTGATTGACATCGATCCCATATTTCTGCAGCTTACGGTATAGGGTGCGCTTAGGAATTCCGAGAAGTGCAGAGGCATTGGTGATATTCCCGTCTTCCTTTTCCAGCGCTTCTTTAATTCTGTCCGGCTCCTTTCGCTTTGCTGCAGTTGCAGGTTCCTTGGACGTTGGATCTAAAGGGGGGCTTTGCGGATTTTCGGAAAAAAATTCTCCAGGGAGTTCGGCCTCGTCGATGATGTCCTCCTGGGTTAAATTCAGGGCTCGTTCAATGATGTTTTCCAGCTCGCGTACGTTACCGGACCAGTTATGATCAATCATTCGATTCAGCGCTGCTGTGCTGAGGCCTTTCACTGATTTGCCAAGAGATAGATTATATACTTTGATAAAATGTTCAATTAGAACAGGAATGTCTTCGGTTCTTTGGCGAAGCGGAGGAATCAAGATCGACAGGACATTCAGCCGATAGTAAAGGTCACTGCGAAAACTCCTGTTTTTTACGGATTCCGATAGATTCACATTGGTAGCTGCCATAATTCGAACATCGATTCTACGAGGCAGCCTTCCTCCAATTCTTGTGATTTCACGCGTTTGTATGACTCTGAGGAGAGAGGTTTGAAGTTCCAGGGCCATATCACCAATTTCATCCAGAAAAATCGTGCCTCCGTTTGCCAGTTCAAATTTCCCCGGCTGTCCATCCTTGCTTGCACCTGTGAAGGCGCCCCCCTCGTAACCGAAGAGTTCGCTTTCGATGAGCCCTTTGGGAAGAGAACCGCAGTTAATTGCAATAAACGGTCCGTTCGCTCTGTCGCTTGCATTATGAATGGACTGTGCCATGAGTTCCTTTCCTGTACCGCTTTCACCTAGGATCAAAACATTGGAATCACTTTGCGCCGCCAGCTTTCCGATGGTAATAGCCTGCTTGATCTGATTTGATGTCCCAATGATGGAGTCGAAGGTAAACCGTGCTGTAAAGCCGCTCATTTTACTTACCATTTTGTGAATTTGCCGCTGCTCTTCAATTACCAGTACGGTATTAATTTTTTCATGATGGGAATTGTGTATGATTGTGGCAGACAGGGATAGATTTAGTGTTGCACCAAGGTGGTTTCTGATGGTAAGTTCCCGGTTGCTCACATCTCTTTTTAGATCGAGAAGGTTGATATGAGCCCGCTTTACATCAAGGATATTTGCGAGATTCTCACCTTCACAGTTGTTGTTGGGAAGCTTGAGAAACTGCATCGCGCGGTTGTTATGATGCGTAATGATCCCCATGTTGTCAATCATGATAATTCCGGATGAAATGGATTGAATCGTGCTGGTAAGCTGATTATTTGCTGATGATATTCTGTCATAAGCTTCCCGCATTTTCATTTCTTTCTCGATTCCGTCAACCGCAGCACAAACCATTGCCAGTGTGTGGGAATGAACGCCTCCCACCGGACCAATGACATCGAGGCAGCCGATGATTTTTTCATGCTGGTTTCTGATGGGAGCGGCCGAACAGACATAGCTGTGATGGGGGGCGATATAATGCTCCCGTCCCCAGATCTGTATCGGCATACCGGTGACCAGACAAGTTCCGATTCCGTTGGTGCCGGAGTACTCTTCGCTTCTGTTGCAGCCGATGGTCAGCCCGCTTTTCCGGGCGCGAAGCTGGATTTCTCTATCTTCTCCTACAAGATCCAGAACAAAACCGCGATTATCTGTCAGTGCAATGATAAAATTGCTTCCTTTTACGTAGGAATATAATTTTGAAATATAAGAGTGGGCTACGGACATCAACGTCTCATTTCTGGCGAAGGTATATCTGAGTTCCGTTGGGCTCAGCTTTGCGTCTGCCACTTCTCGGTGCGAAACTTTGTTCGCTTTAGAACGCTTCCAGGATTCATAGATAAGAGGTCTGATCTCATCTACCATATCGGGCATGGGGGCATCTTTTTCTATGTATAGATTCCAATATTCATATAGCTTTTTACTGTAATCGTCTGCAAGCTCCATCATAAATTTTTCCTCCCATCACAGATGCTATGCCATATCTGTGTCGTGCGCTGGCACAAATTGGCTCAGACGTGGCACGGCTTTGTCACTCCTGCTAACTCATTCTGGCACGATTGTGTCACAGATAAGAGTGAAAAGCAAGTGCACATTTCATAATTTGATAATTTTTTATTAAAGTCGACGGTTTTTCGCATCCTAAAAATCTTT
>JAQSXD010000391.1 GCA_029266295.1 Bacillota bacterium
CATGGCAGGATACAGATCAGGAATATTGGCTTCCATGGCTTTGCTGGACAGTCCATCCGCTACGAGAATCTGAACCTGAGGCTTACGCTCACATTCCTTCTCCAGTTTTCTGATGCTGTCCTCATCCAGCACTCTTCCAAGCTCCGGCCGGGTCAGATATTCATCCTTGTCCCTGCATTCGGACTTGACGTAGATCATGTTGTATTTTGCAGCATCCTCCTCTGCGATTTCACCCATGACAGAGTCCTGAGCAACGGCGTGATCCGCTCTGAACCGAAGCAGCGTTTGGGTCAACGGCCTTGGGCCTGCTCTCCACACACCGATTCTGGCAGAGGTTGATTGTTTCATATCCAGATACAGGTCTTTGTTTTTGGGATTAGGAACCAGCAGCTGGGTCTGCAGATCCACGGTGGACAGATCTTCTGCGTCTGTGTCATCGTAGACTGATCCTCCTGCTACAGAATTCCAAGGGGATGATCCCGATGCCCCTCCGACTGCGGCCCCCCACGGCGATGAAACCGCCGACTGAGACCACGGAGCCGGAGCGTCTGCTGACGCTGCTGTCTGTGGATTTTTGCCCGAGAAGCTGCTTCCTGCCGCTTCAGTTACAGCGATCTCCTTTAATACCTGTTCGACGATCAGTTTAATATTATCTTCCATACTCATTTCACCCGCCTCCTTCCTATTTCGTAAACATGCTGGCATCTCCAGCCATAGGAGTCAGTTTTCCGTCTCTCAGAATGCCCATCTTTTCGCACCAGGCATTGAATTCCGGCAGAGGTTTTACCCTCAGAACTTCTCTTAAAGCGGCAACGTCATGATAGCTGGTACACTGATAATTCAGCATGATATCGTCTCCCATGGGGATTCCCATGAAATAATTGCAACCTGCAGCTGTGAGCAGTACTGCAAGATTCTCGATATCGTTCTGATCCGCCTTCATGTGATTGGTGTAACAAGCGTCGCATCCCATTGAGATGCCGGTGAGCTTGCCCATGAAGTGATCTTCCAGACCTGCGCGGATAACCTGACGCGCATCGTACAGGTATTCGGGACCGATAAAGCCCACGACTGTATTGACCAGGAATGGGTTGTAATGTCTGGCAAGGCCGTAGCATCTGGCTTCCATGGTAACCTGATCGGAGCCGTGATGACCGCCTGAGGACAGTTCTGAACCCTGCCCGGTTTCAAAATACATGATATTAGGACCGGTTCCTCTTCCGTATTTCAGACCAAGGGAATATGCTTCATCCAAGAGTTCCTTATTGATGCCGAAGGCCTCGTTTGCAACCTGTGATCCTGCGATGGACTGGAAGAGGCAGTGGGTAGGAGCCCCTTTTCTGCAGGCTTCCATCTGGGTCGTAATATGGGCCAGCACACAGATCTGCGTCGGAATATCCCATTGCTCCACAAATTCATAGATCGTGTTCAATGACCGCATGGTGGCTTCCACGGAATCATCTACCGGGTTCAGTCCAATGATGGCATCTCCCGTTCCGTAAGAAAGTCCCTCTCTCATACTGGCAAGAATCCCCTCGGGAGAGTCGGTCGTATGGTTTGGCTGCAGTCTGGAAGCCAAGGTTCCGGGAAGGCCGATGGTTGTATTGCAGTGGGCTGTGATTTTGATCTTGGAAGCCCCGAGAATCAGGTCCAGATTACCCATAAGCTTTGCCGCAGCAGCTACCATTTCCGAAGTCATTCCTCTGCTGATCCGCTTGATCTGATCTCCTGTGGTCTCTGTATTCAATATAAATTCTCTTAATTCTGCTACCGACCAATTTTTGATATCGCTATAAATCGTCTCGTTCACATCGGAATCGATGATTCTTGTTACTTCGTCAATTTCGCCGGGAACCACGGGATTTCTCCGCAGATCCTCCAGAGAAAGCTCCGACAGTACAATCTTGGCCGCGATTCTTTCCGCGGAATCCTCTGCGGCAATTCCTGCGGAAATATCGCCGGATTTTAATTCGTTGGCCTTGGCCAGAACCTGTTTGATATCTTTAAATTGGTATGTATGCCCGAACAATTTTGTAATTAATTTCAATTGTCTGACACCCCCTTACTTATGATTGAAAATTAGTGTTTTAACGACAACCGGCAGTGCTTCTGCATAGGCTAACGCCTTTCCGATGTCGATATAATCCCCGGCAAAGGCCCTGATGCCGTCAATGCAGACAAGATCGATATTTCCTAGTCTTTTGACGATTCCCTGACCGATGACCTTAGCCACATCCTGTTCCATGACGATGACCTTGGGACTGCTTGTGATTTGGGGCAGTTGTTTCGCTATGATTTTCGTCAGTTCATCGATGCTTTGGAAATCCAGCTGATCCTGTACGGGAATACTGAATGCGACGCAGGTATGAAGAGAATCAAGGAACCTTTGGGATGGACTGATCCAGTCGTAATGACCGTTTCTGATCTCCGGGATTACCACAGGAATATTTCTGACCGGCAAGCAATTCTTTTTCACTGTTACCGTTGAGCCCGACACGTTTACCGTGTGAATTCCCGCTCCCATGACAGTGGCGTGAATGGTCTCAGTTCCCGGTATGACTTCAAAGGTATTGTATGCCCTTCCCATTCTGTAAATTTCTCCCAACAAGGGTCCTACATCCCCATGAATCCACCAGTCTCTTATATTTTTCTGGTAGATGTATCTGGATACACCGCCGGAAAAGACAATCTTCTGCGGCAGCACCCTTGGAAGGTCGTTGTTGACCGTCAGCACTCTGGTAATTTCGGAAGGATTTTCGGAGAAAAGCACCTCATCCACCGATCTCACCATTTGAGCCAAAATGGTTTCGATTCCTTTTCGCTGCGTCTCCTGACTTTCACTGTTGATATCGCTGCAGAGCAGTGCTTCTGCAATGGAGCGGGAAGCCTTTGCCATGTACTTGATTTTATGGGAGAGAAGATCAACTTCGATGAGCCTTCCTCCCACCTCAAGACACGCGTTTCCGATACAAGTTCCGTTATCATAGTAGGCAATATTTGTAGTACCGCCTCCGATGTCAACGTTGGCGCAGATGCATCTGTCACGGCGTGAAATTTCTTCCGCTCCGGAGCCCTTTCCGGCGATGATGCTCTCAAGCTCCGGTCCGGCGGTCGCTACCACAAAGTCTCCTGAAAACTCCGCCAGCGCATGAACGAGCTTTTCCGCATTTTCCTTCTTTGCTGATTCACCCGTGATAATGATGGCACCGGTGTCGATTTTTTCCGGAGAGATTCCTGCCTTCTGATATTCCTCGCTGATGATCTGCCGCACTCCTTTTTCGTCGATGGTTTCCCGGTCGAGAAAAGGGGTAAATCGGACCTCCGAGGCATAAAACAAGCTTTTGCTGCTGATCTCGATGTGGGGAATTCTACTTCCCGGCATGACGTTGGTCAGCGTCAGATAAGAAATCACCAGCTTGGTCGTGGTGGTTCCGATATCAATTCCTACACTTGTTAATATGCTTTCCCTGCTCACTGTTCATTTCCTCTCAAAATACAGATTTGCCTTATGCGTTAGCCTTTTCCTTGGCTGTTTTTTCTGTGGGAAGTTTGGGCAGAATCTGTTCCAGATCCTGATGAGGTCTTGGAATGACGTGGCAGCTTACCAGCTCACCAACTCTTTCTGCTGCTGCTGCACCAGCATCTACTGCGGCCTTCACAGCACCGACGTCACCTCTTACCATAACAGTTACCAGTGCGCCCCCAACCTTAACTTTTCCGATCAAGCTCACATTGGCAGCCTTAACCATGGCATCCGCTGCCTCAACAGCGCCTACAGCGCCTCTTGTTTCAACCATTCCCAATGCGATTAATTCATCCTTAATTGCCATTCTTT
>JAQSXD010000392.1 GCA_029266295.1 Bacillota bacterium
GCGCGGGATTTTCACCCGGCTTCCCTATTATCCCACCTGCAAAGAAGTGGGCACCTATTGATTGCTTAGTTGTCGATGTTAGTGTATCATCTTGCCACATCTCCGTCAATGGAATGTTTCCAGTTTTTCGTACATTCTCCGGCACATTCTCCGGCATTAGATTGACATTTCGGGGCGTCCCGTTTCATAATAGGATAGAACTCCCTGATTTCTTCACAGGAGCTAACCGATGAAAACCCATCGACATGGAGGAACTGATTATGACAGAGATGAAACCAAAACAATTGAACAGAAAATATGAACCCCGTAAGGCAATCCTGACAGCGATTCTTGCCGCAGGGCTCTTTGGAATTTGTTCGCCGGTATCCAAGATCCTCTTGTCCGGTCTTGCTCCCACAATGATGGCAGCGCTTCTTTATTTGGGCGCAGGTCTTGGAATGACGTCGGTTCATGCAGCAAGGCGGATTCGCCATCAGCAGCGGCTTGAAGCAAGAATCACTAAGAGTGAGCTTCCCTGGGTCATAGCCATGATCCTCCTTGATGTTGCAGCGCCAATCTTTCTGATGTTGGGATTAACCTTAACCCCGGCGGCTACTGCCTCCCTGCTGAATAATTTTGAAATCGTTGCGACTGCATCAATCGCAATGGTCTTCTTCAAGGAACCCCTTGACAAGAGAATGTGGCTGGCCATTGTCCTGATTACCCTCTCCTGCATGGTTCTTTCCGTGGAGGACTTCGGAAGCCTTGCCTTTTCCTCCGGCTCATTTTTCGTTCTGGCTGCCTGCCTCTGCTGGGGCATCGAAAATAACTGCACCAGAATGCTTTCCATCAAGGACCCGCTGCAGACTGTTATCCTAAAAGGGTTCGGGTCAGGAACGGGAGCCCTGCTCATTGCATTTTTCACAGAAGAAATTGGCGGCAGCATCCCTTATATTCTCCTGGCGCTGCTACTGGGCTTTGTTTCCTATGGCCTCAGTATCTATTTTTATATTGCTGCTCAACGAGAGCTGGGTGCAGCGCGGACCAGTGTGTATTATGCGGCAGCGCCCTTTATTGGAGTTTTGATCTCCTGGGTAATTCTGAAAGAGGGGCTCACCCAATCCTTTTTAATCGCTCTGCTCATTATGCTGTCAGGAACCTATTTCGCGATAACGGAAAAGCATATCCATTCCCATATCCACCAAGAGAGCACCCATGAACACAGGCACAGTCATAACGACGGTCACCATACCCATGCCCATAATAGCCTGATCAACGGTGAACATACGCATGAACACACCCATGAAGCAATTGCTCATTCCCATACCCACACACCGGAAATTCATCATCAGCATACCCATCAGCATTAGCGTTCGCGTTACCATTGACATGAAAGCCATAATGTGATTCTGCGTTTCACATTTCGTTTGCGCCGATATCACAAAAACACGAAATTATAAATAAGGCTTGTTTTTTTCATTTCACCGCCGTATAATGACAAAAAAGACGCACAATTAAATAGAGGGGGGCTGGAGCAAATCCGGCTGAGATTTAGGCTATTGCGCCTATGACCCTTTGAACCTGTTGGGTAATTCCATCGTAGGGAGCAGCGGAGAAATTCCATTTTAGTCGCTCAGCGAAGGCTGTGCGGCTTTTTTGTATTCTGGCATGGATGGATAAAACACGATATGTTCTATCACGATGCAAGCAAAAAATGGAGGGTAACATGAAAAACGATCAATGGAAACTCAGAGACATCCTGATGATGTCTATTCTCGGCGTACTGTTCGCAGCAGTATATTTAGCTGTATTCAGCGGAGGTATGGTCCTTTCAGCACTGCTGACGCCGACCGGTCTATCCACCTTTAGCTTTGAGCTGATTTACGGCGTCTGGTTTATGGCTTCGGCTGTCGCTGCCTACATCATTCGAAAACCAGGCGTGGCATTAATTACAGAAGTACTGGCTGCCGGAGTTGAGCTTCTTATGGGAAATGCGGGGGGGCTTGTGGTGATTCTGACGGGATTCATCCAGGGTCTCGGCTGTGAGCTTGGCTTTGCTGCTTTCCGCTACAAGAGGTTCAATCTCCTTTCCATGACCTTGGGAGGAATCCTGGCTGCCGCTTTTATTTTTATCTTTGAGCTCTACTATTTGCAGAACTATCTTCTCGCTCCCGGACTGCTCTTCGCCAAACTTATGGTACGGCTTCTGAGCGCAGCACTTTTTACGGGACTGATTTCAAAACTTGCCTGCGACGGCCTTGCGCGGACCGGTGTTTTGAAAAACTACGGAATTGATCTTTCCAGGCAGGAAATATTAATCGAAAGAGAGGAGGAGTAAGTTCATGGGTAAAATCAAAATCATTCTTGACTGGTTTCCCAATACCAACCACACCGGCTTTCTGGTAGCGGAAAAGAAGGGTTATTTTAAGGATGCAGGGCTGACGGTGGAGCTGTCCGGTGATGTGCACGGGGTGCTGGATCTCCACGGTGCAGACATTGTTCTGGGACCACAGATTTCCATATTGGAAAAGATTGCGCAAGGAGTACCTCTGACGGCCGTCGCCACCCTTACGCAGCGCTGCGACTCGGGCATCGTGTCATTAAAGGAAAGCGGAATTACTTCGCCCCGGATGCTGGAGGGAAAACGCCTCACCCATTGGTCCCCCGCTTGGTTTCACGGAGTAATCGGTGAGGCGGTTCGTCTTGACGGCGGAGATTATGACAAGGTAAAGCTTGTTCCCATGGATGTGGGCGACATTGTCTCAACCCTTGGCAAGGATGCAGATGCCACCTGGGTGTATGAAAACTGGGAAAATCAGGAGTTGGTCGAAGCCGGCAAAGAGATCAACTATTTCGCGCTGGCAGATGTTGATCCGCTGTTTGATTTCTGTGCTCCCAGCCTTGCCGCAAGCAGACAGCTCATTGAAACTCACCCGGAGGAATTAGAAGCCTTCCTTGGAGCTCTTGACCGGGGGTATATTGAATCGGCACGATCCCCCGAAGAATCGGTGCTTCTAGTTCGTGACAGTCTACCCGCAGTCTCAGACTCTCTCCTGATCCGCAGCCAGCGCCATCTGTCAACCATCCTTTTGGATGAGACAGGTCATTGGGGCTATATGGCTCCCAAACGTTGGGAGCGCATGGCCGACTGGCTCATTGAGCATGGTTATTATGATGTCAGAAGGGATACGGAATACACCAATGCCTTCCTACCCGGCCGAGGCTGAATATGAGTGAAATCTCCTTTACAGATGTGGCATTTCGCTATCAGGAATCCGGTAATTTTTATATTTTGCAGAACCTGAATGTTCGATTCCAGTCCGCTCACAGCACCGTGCTGACAGGGGCTTCCGGCTGCGGGAAGAGCACGCTGCTCTATCTAGCGGCCGGGATCTATCCCGAAAACGCAGGAGTGCTCAGCTCCGGCTTCGTAAAAATCGACGGACACGATCCCAGCGAGCTGCCTCCCAATTTGCGGTGCAAACGCGTGGGCATGATGTTTCAGAACCCTGCGCTTCAATTCTGCATGGATACGGTTCGAAACGAGCTTGCCTTTTGTCTGGAGAACGTGAGTACCCCAAGAGGCGAAATGGACTTTATCATTGATGACGCCCTGAAGTTTTGCGACATCGGGCAGCTGAAAGACCGTAAACTTCTTACCCTCTCAGGAGGGGAGAAACAGAAGGTCATGCTTGCGTGTCTGGTTGCCCTTTCACCAACATGGATTTTGCTGGATGAGCCTTTCGCCAATCTGGACGACCGCTCTGCACGGGACATCGCTGCCAAGCTCGGTCAGCTCCATCGCGAGAGAGGGACAGGAATTCTGGCGGTTGATCACCATC
>JAQSXD010000393.1 GCA_029266295.1 Bacillota bacterium
TATCGAGTATGTGATAGATCGTGTTCTCAAGGTAAAGAAGGCAGGGGAAGATTATGAAGTTGTTGAAGGTATTGACCAGGCAAAGGCGGCTTTTCTTGCGGATGTACCCTATGCAGCAATTGAAGAAGTAGAATAAAATAAAGTAG
This sequence comes from Bacillota bacterium, assembly GCA_029266295.1. Classification (GTDB taxonomy): domain Bacteria; phylum Bacillota; class Clostridia; order Peptostreptococcales; family Anaerovoracaceae; genus Anoxybacterium. Next base: position 147 of record JAQSXD010000393.1, read on the forward strand.
AAAATGATAAAAAACTGCCAGTAGGTATGAACCTGCTGGCAGTTTTTTATGCCACTTATAAGTATAAATCGTTTTTTTTCATGGTATGAATATGCCAGTCTTTTACGTAGTGGCTTGAAATATAAACCAGCCGTCCTTGACGGAAAACTGGAATACACCGCCATGCTTTTCCACGATATGTGCCATACTTTTTGTGCCAATACCATGCCCCTGTTCCTTTGATACAGGCATTCCCTGATGAATTGTCGGTTCTATCTGATAACTGTTGCGCAGGTCAATGCACAGCTTGTTATTCTTGGAATACATACGCAGGAGAATGATGCGTTCAGTGTTGTCGATTATATTTTTGGAGGCGTTTATCGCATTTTCCAAAGCGTTTGATAAGAGCGAACAAAGCTCGGTGTCGCTAAAGGGAAGGGAGTCAGGCAGCTTCGCATCTATCGTCAATAGAATTCCCGAATGTTTTGCTTTGGCGGCGAAAGTAGACAGAATCAGATTGACGGTTTCGTTTTCACAAAAGCGTATGGGCGTGATGGCATCCATGTCGGACTGGGCAGTCCTCAGGTACTCCTTGATCTCCTCTATATGTTCCTTGGAAGCCAACCCCTGTAAAAGAGAGAAGTGGTGGCGCATATCATGCCGATAGGAGGCGGCATTCTGCTGCAGCTGCCGCAGAGAAGCAAACTCTGCCTGCGCCAGCCGAAACTGCGTATCCAGCATATCCCGCTCTCTTTGGAGAGCTACCTGTTTTTGCGTCTCAGCGTAGTAAAGGATGACAAACACAAAATAGAACACGGATACCGTTGAGGGCATGAACTGCACCGCCCATTTCGTACCGCGGTAAAGCACATCGGTGATGATAGTGGTAGTGTAGTCGAACAGATAGTAAAAAAGCGGTACCCCACCTAAAAATAAGCAAGATTTAGTGGAGATCTCCATAAACTTCCGAATGGATCCGGCTACATATTTTTTCAGGAAATAATAGGATAGAAATACAGCCCCAACATAAAAAATGTGGTCTGCAAGTCTGCTGCCTAAGGCAGCTCCCGCAAGGAAACCGACCCAGCGCGGCGCTTGACAGCACAGATAGCCGGAAAGTACGCTGACTGCGGATATAAGCCATGGGCGCTTATAATATAGGGAGAATATAAATATCAATGGCAGATGGATCATCAGTGGATACAGCTTTGATGTCAAGTCCAAGCCGAAGCTCCACCAGCAGGCAGTCTGAATGAAAAGAAAAATTGCACAGAGTAAGCTAAGGATAAGCTTATTTTTCCGTGTAAGCTCTATCCCTGTAAAAAGAACCAACACCGCTATGCCAAAGACCAGAGAACATCCAAATCGTAGGAGTCCTATTACTGTTACTATCATTTTAAAGCTCCTCTCTCCATTTGCTTATTCCTCGTCCATTTGATAATTCAGATACTGCTCTTTTATCTCCTTTGCCCTGCCTTGCGCAATGGGGACAGAGGAAAGGGTTTGCAATGTTAGCTGATGATTATTCACGGTATCCACATACTGCATATTCACAAGATAAGAGCGGTGTGGTTTGATAAAGCACCCATATTTCAGAAGAGAATCACAAACGGAGGAAAAAGGTTGGCTACATTCGATTACTTTGCCGGAGCGCAGGTGATACAAAACATTTCTGCCAATGACCTCGGCAAAGACTAAATTGGAGATTAGTATTTTTTGTATACCCTCATTACTCTTTACAATAATCGCATCCTCATCTTTTTTCGCTTTGATCTGCTCTAGCAGTTCGTCAAAGGTGAAGAATAGCTTTTCCTTTGAGATTGGTTTTAGTATGTAGTTGATGGCTTTCACCGAATAGCTTTCTAAGGCAAATTCGGGGGAGGAGGTAAAAAATAAAATTGGCGCAGTTTTGTCAAAGCCACGGACTTCTTTGGCGACTTCAATGCCCATAAAGCCCGGCATAATAATATCCAGACAGTATATATCAAATCGCTTTCCTTTTTCCAAGGCCGAAATCAGCTCGAATCCGTTTGGAAATACAGCGTATTCACAGCTGAAATTTCTTGATGTCCGGTATAGGTTTATGAGCTGTACCATATTGGACAGTTCGTCAATATTGTCATCACAGACCGCAAGCTGCAGCATAAGAATTCCCCCAAGTTCTCTTTTTCTTGTCTATAGGATAAGTTTACCATAAAAATCAAATTTCTGGAACTATGATTCATGCCGAAAAAATTATCTTTCATGCATCGGACGGTTTTTTAGAAAAATTTCTGATAAATTAAATCCATGAGAACAATTCCGTTACAAGTAAAGAGGAATCCACTCGGCACTACAAAACAGAACATGGAGGACTTTTTTATGCTGCCAACTTTAATTGTAATCATTGCCATTGTTATAGTCATTGTTCAATGGATCATCTCTACACAGCGCAGACTGGTCGTGCTGGATGAGAATATCAGCAATGCCATGTGCCAGGTCGGGGTGCAGTTGTCAAGTCGCCTCGATGCTCTGACGGCTCTTTTGGATCTGACAAAGGGCTTTGCCAAGCATGAAAGCGAAATGCTGATTGAAATAATCAGATCAAGAAGAAGTGTGATTACAGCAAAATCTACACCGGAGGATGTGCTACGCCAGGAAGGGGTTATTTCCGAGGCCTTGGGCAGGATTGCCATGGTAACGGTGCAATACCCCGAATTAAAGGCAGAACAGACGTATATTAAAACCATGGATGCAGTGCAAATCTTTGAAAACATGGTACGCACCAGCCGCCTGATTTACAACGACAGTGTAACCAAGTTGAACCGCGAAATCCGAATGTTTCCGGTCACCATAATTGCCGGAATGCTGGGCTTTCGGCAAAGAGACTATCTGGAGGAGCTGGCTGGCAAGACAGATATGCCATGCGATGGACGGTGGGTATGAAAGCTGCTTTGATCAGTAGGTTCGGGCGGCAGAACAAGATAATTAGAATAAATGGAGGAACTGAATATGGGCTTATTTTCTAAAAAGCCCCCTTGCCCCATCTGCGGCGGCAAGATTTCGTGGCTTCTGCCATCGAAAATCGAGGGCGAATACATCTGTGACACCTGCCACAGCAAGATTGATATGGAAAGCGATAAGGCAAATAATCTGACAATGCAGGAGTTCAAGGAATATTTAGCGTTTTACGATCGAAACCAGCTGCTGAAGGATCAGTTCGTGATTTCTGAAAGGATTGACTTCGGCCTTTGGGATACGAAAATGATCTTTGATTACCAGAACAAGCTGTTCTGCATGAGCAAAAACCTGGGCAAAACCGTGTTTGAAACCGGGCAGCTGAAATCCTTTACCATCAAAGAAGATAAAGTCCTTCTGTTTGAGGGATCAATGGCTGGCATCAAGCGTTATACCAGCACCGTTCAGGAGCGCGCCATGGCGATAGCACCGCAAATTTCCCAATTTATGATGAACCGACAGATGAGCCGTACTCTTAACAAGTTGGATGGCGGCAAGGCAAACGGATCGGCACCGATACAGGTTTTTAATGTGTCTGAGCCTTTTCGGGCATTTAATTTGGAGCTTCATTTTGAACATCCCTACTGGAAGGTGATCAAATGTGGCATGAGCGGCCCCCGGTTTGATAATACCCACCCGGATGTGAACAACTACCTCCGCGACTACCGGCGCAGCATGGAAGAAATTGAAAAGCTGGT
>JAQSXD010000394.1 GCA_029266295.1 Bacillota bacterium
TTAGCATTTCATTATATTGCTGACTTAGAAAACGTTCTCAAAAGAAGTTATCGGAAATGCAAAATGACGATTTGAAAGATGAACGAAGAAGACCGCCCTTTCTTATTATAAAAGCGCAGAAATATAAGCTATTTTTCGCTTGATGGCAAAACTGTGGGGACAGATATTGTTTCGTCATGGAAGGACGTATAACGTCAGATTCCGCAAACTATTCGATTTTTGCAGGAATTTGCCGTTATTTTTGGAATGTAATGGAGAGAGGATTTACAGCCTGTGACCGGACGTAATGAATAGAGGCGCTGGAGGTTTTTCAAGATGACAATCCCCACCTATAAAGATATCATGCTGCCGTTTTTACGGAGCTTGTCTGATGGAAACGTTCATTCTCTGAAGGAGCTTTATCAGGTTTTGGCGGATGAAAAAAATTCAGATTAGAAGCAGTATTGCCGAGTTTTTAACCTTTACCGCTGAGACCGGTGCTCAGTCTATTGAAGCACTGTACGCTGATGACGATATGTGGGTGACGCAAGACATGATGGCAGCCCTTTATGATACGACGAAACAAAATGTCAGTTTGTGCTTAAATACTAAGGAATGGACCAGCTAAGACGAAATCGGGCTTCAAAGAAACCACCAATTAACCGGGAGGGTGTTGCAATGCCATCAGCTTCAACTACACTGCGAATTAGCCGGGACCGCAAAGAATTAATCGCAAAATACGCGACTGCGTCAGTCAGTTTGTACGGAGTAATCAGCGTCAGTGAATTCGTTGACGTGTTCAACCACTACGAAGAAACGAAGACGACAGCGGAGGAGACGGCCTTAGCTCTGCGGCGGCTGGCCAAAACTGATGACGTAGAGTATTCTATGTCTGGCGACATTATTTCCGGTCCTGAATTTCAGCCGGCTTTTGACGATTATGCCGATAATATTGGTGTGATTCGCGAAAATCAAAAAGGCAAACCGCATTACCTCCCGGCAAAAGATGAGCTTCTGCGCTATGTGGATTTTGCTTACCGTGAACCGGAAAAGCCTTATGCCGACTTGAAAGCGTATATCCTGAAGAACAAATTGATCACAAGAGGCGAGGGCCTAAACGGTGTGGACGGCGATCTTGTTGACCTGCACGAGATGGCTCAGTTCGGCGTTCATATCAAAGACTATTGGGACTACCTCACAAAAGCGGGATACCGGTTTAAAGGCCTTGACGACGTGAATGCCTTTACGCGGGTGCTAATGAATGTTCATAATAATACCAGAATGTACGACAACAATGGCTTTACGCCACAGGAGATATCTGAGAAATTTGGACCGTCCAAGCAGATTGCGTTCATAAAAGAACCGGTTAACCCGTTAATGGCATCGCCAGTCGGCCGGAATGAACCTTGCCCTTGCGGGAGCGGGTTGAAGTATAAAAAATGTTGTGGGAAATGAGGCAGAAAGTCCTTTTCAACGCGTAACCTTTGGCTGATGCGCAACAGAACTTAAGTACCCTCGGAGGTAAATGTACGTGGACACTGAACAAACAAAAAAGTGGACTGGTTATCATAACACAAGTTCTGCCAGACAAGAGCTTCCGCTAAACCTCCGAATTGCTTGGGAGCGGGCATTGCAGCGGAAGATAGATCCTTATATGGCATGCCCGATGGAAGTCTCAGTAGAAGCAAGAGCTAAAATCAAAGCCGATAATAAACGGATTTTCGTGTGTGCCCAGAGCCTATTCCATGCAACAAAATATATGGTCAAAGAGAATGGAAGGTTCTGCCTTTTGCTCTTCAGTAAAGAAGGTGTTCTACTTGCAATTTACCACTATGATCAAATGAACGAATGGCTGAGCGATCATAAGATCAACGTATGGACAAATTGGTCGGAGGACTATATCGGCCCCAACATATTTTCCATCGGTATTAAGAAAAAAACGGGAACTACGATGATCGGCGCAGAGAATTATGCTCATATTTTTACGAACGGCGCATGGTATTTTTCTTCTATCTTTGACGGAAACGACGATTTGTTAGGTGGACTTGCCCTCGTAACAACAGCTGATTACGCTTCTGATTATCTGGAATATCTGGTATATGCGCTCAGCAAAAATATCGAGCTTCACTTTGCGTGGTTTGGATTTTTTCATAATGCTTCCAGCGTAACAGAAGGTATGGGTTTTATGTCTATTGACCAATCAACTGGCGAAAACCGCATTCTGACCATGGGCGAAGAAATATTCAAAATGCTTGGAATCAAGGAAGATAATTACGTCTATAAGCGGTTGGAACAGTATATTGACCCGCTTCCGGCCAACGCAGAATTTTGGGATATGATGAATCGAAAGGACTGCGTAAGTGATAAAACCATTCGCCTGATCTGTCGAGGAAGGGCTTCCACGGTGTGTATCAGCACCTCCATCTTCAAGGAACCAACCTTCCATATTGACGGCCTGGTTGTTATTTTTAATTCATACAGCAGAATTCAGCGCTTGGTAGTCAAGTATAACGGCAGTGTGGCACATTTTTCTTTCGACTCTATCATCGGAAAAAGTAAGTCCTTTTTGGATGCGGTCAACCATACGAAGAACGCAGCATACTCCGAGAGCAACATTTTGCTTTTGGGCGAGAGCGGCACGGGCAAGGATGTGATCGCGCAGGCGATACACAACGCCAGCTACTGTCGCAAAGGACCCTTTGTGGCAATCAACTGTGCCTCCTTTTCCAAGGAGCTGATTGCCAGCGAATTGTTTGGGTATGTGGAAGGTGCATTTACCGGTGCCCGCAGGGGAGGCAGTATCGGAAAATTGGAGATGGCAAATAACGGAACGCTGTTCCTGGATGAAATCGGAGACATGCCGCTAGACCTTCAGGCCGTTCTTCTGCGTACGTTAGAGGAAAGATGCTTTATGAAGGTGGGTGGAAATGAAATCAAACAAATCAACACCCGTATCATTGCCGCTACCAATAAGAACCTCTCGGAAAAAATGAAGAATGGACTGTTTCGCGAGGATCTTTATTACCGGCTGAGTGTTGTCCGGATCTCCATTCCGCCTTTGCGTCTGCGGGGAAATGATATTCTGCTTCTCGCCAATGAATTCTTAAAAAACGTTTGTGACCGACAGCACAAAAAGGAGGTCAGCCTGACAGAGGATGCAAAAGAGTTTTTGCTTAATTACAAATGGCCAGGAAACGTGAGAGAATTAAACAACCTTCTGGAAGGAATCGTAAGCATAAGCAGCAGCGACTTGATTTCCGCGGATATCATCATAAAATACCTGGGATATGAGGAAACGGAACCAATGTCTTCCCTTCAGGCCCTGGCGACTGATTCCTCGGAGCTGGAACAAATGAAACGGGCCCTGCGGGAGAACCGGGGAAATCGCTGTAAGGCGGCGGAGTCCATTGGAATGTCACGCAGCACCTTTTATCGCCGATTAAGAGAGTATGGCCTAGGTAACCGCTGATTCAATGAACCTGTCGGCATGACGAGAGATTTTTTCGTCTGGCAAGGAAGCGAAACCGCAGGAATAGCACCGCTCTTTCAAGGTTTAGCTGACGCAGCCAGGCGGAAAAAAATCCGTCAGGACGCGCAGTGTGAATGAATCAGTGGTTACCTAGATAAAGGGAAAAGATCTGGAACACTTTGACACACCTTTGGGGATAGCTCATTTGCGCGGAAGAAATTTGGCACAATTGAAGCAAAGTATCAGTTGATTTCTGCATGGACATCTCCGGAAATTGGTGAATGGATATAATGGAACAGGAATTAAACGGCTTATATTGAATGATATGAGATAAAGCGAGACATGTGTCCGTATTGGCAGATTTCTC
>JAQSXD010000395.1 GCA_029266295.1 Bacillota bacterium
GTGAAGGCAAGAAAAGAGGCAGAAGAAGCCGAGATTGCACGAGAAAAAGAGATGCAGAGGGCAATGTTGGAAATAAAAAGAAAATATGGAAAGAACGCCATTCTAAAGGGTATGAACCTGGAAGAAGGTGCTACAACACTAGACAGGAACAGACAGATTGGAGGACATAAGGCATGACAAAATCATATGACGACATCATTCATCTACCCTACCATGTCTCTGCAACACGCTCTCCTATGGCGGCGATCGACCGGGCCGCGCAGTTTTCGCCCTTTGCAGCGCTGACCGGCTATGATGCCGCCATCAAAGAAACCGCAAGACAGACCAACAAGAGAATAGAATTGGACGATCATATGAAGATTGCTTTGAACGAGAGGCTGCAAATAATAACAGACCGGATTCAGGAATATCCTGAAATTGCAATTACCTATTTTCAGCCAGATGAAAAGAAGAATGGAGGCACCTACGTTACTGCTATCGGCACAACCCAAAGGATAGACAAATATGATCGTGTTATCTTTATGACTGATGGCACAGCAATCCCCATTGATGAAATCATTAATATAGAGGGGCAGATATTTGAAGTTGACTGACGAGATTATGAGTTGATTAACGAGATTATGCGCGGACTGCCTTTGGATTCATCATGGAAAGAAGGCAGGCCCAGTTCTGCAGGTGCGCCTTCTTTCTCTTTTTAGTATCGATTCAATTGTTTCCACTGAAATGATTTTGAGTTCTAATAACGAAGTTATTAAAAGCGTTATCAACGAAAGGTATTAATCGCTTTGGCTTGGAACTGCTCAGAATTCCAGGCTGGTTTCCATGATTTTTTTCGCCATCTCTGCCTGCTTGCAATTCTTGCAGAGCATCTCCAGTTCCCCTTGGCTGTTACCGCATTTCTGACGGAGATATTCCTGTTCCGCCTTCGTCATAAAATATCGACCGCAGCAGATACACCGGATCAGTTCAAATTCTTTGTTCCAAATCGTCCGTATTCCGCTCTGTTCGTCAATCTTGATGCATTCTGTTGGACAGACATAGGCACAGGAACCGCAGCCGATACAAGCGGTTGGAGGCTCGTCATAAGGTGTGGAGACCTTCTTCGTAATTCCGCGATTCACCGTGGCAATGGCATTACATCCAAGTTCAGCGCAGGCTTTCACGCATAGACCGCAGAGAATGCAATGATTGCCATAATCCTTTGTAAAGCGTGTTACATCACCGCTGCCGTATTCCTCGGCCAGATTTGCGATCGCAGCGTTTTCCGGTACTTCTGCCGCAAGCAAACCGATGAGGACTTTTCTCATTTCCCGGATTTCTTCGGTCTCTGTCTCGGCTTGCAAATCCTTCATTACAGGATAGATACAGGAGGTTACGATCTTCTTCCGTCCATTTTCCCTGACTTCCGCGATACATAACCTGCAGGCTGCCTGGCCCCTGAGAAATTCATGGTGACATAGATGAGGGATGACAATTCCGTTTCTTTGTGCAATGTCCAGCAGGAATTCCCCTTTTTCCGCTTTACAATCCATTCCGTTTATGATTACGTTCAATTTTTCCATCGATATCACCTCACCCTTACCGCTTTGAACCTGCAGCGATCAATGCAATTGCCGCATTTGATACATTTTACCGGATCAATCACATGCGGCTGTTTCAAGCTCCCTTGTATCGCATTGGGAGCACAGCCCTTCTTGCAAACCCCGCAGCCGATGCAGAGCTCCTGATCGATCATAAATTCTGTCAGCGGTTTGCAAACTCCCGCTCTGCATCTTCCCTCTGTAATGTGCTCCAGATATTCCTCTTTAAAATATTTCAGGGTACTCATCACCGGGTTTGGTGCTGTCTTTCCTAGCCCGCACAGGGATGCCTTCTCAACGGTGTGCGCGATTTCCGTAAGCAGCTCCAGATCCCGCAGTTGACCTTTTCCCTCACAGATATCGGTGAGAATTTTCAGCATCTGCCGGATTCCTTCCCTGCAGGATACACATTTTCCGCAGGATTCCTCTGCAAGAAAGGAAACATAGTACCTGGCAAATTCCACCATACAGGTTCTTTCGTCTGTGACGATCATGCCACCGGAACCCATCATGGAGCCTGCCGCTTCCAGGGTGTCAAAATCCACTGCAAGGTGGAGCAGTTCCTTTGGAATGCAGCCTCCGGACGGCCCCCCTGTCTGAACGGCCTTAAACTCCTTATCGCCCGTGATTCCGCCTCCAATCCCAAAGATTAGCTCCTCCAGCGTAATTCCCATAGGAACTTCCACAAGGCCGGTATTTTTTACCTTTCCCACAAGAGAGAAAACCTTTGTTCCCGCATTCTGGGGGCTTCCAATCTCAGTAAACCAGCTGCTGCCATTCTGAATGATGACGGGAATATTCGCCCATGTTTCCACATTGTTTAAGACGGTTGGCTGACCCCAAAGACCAAATTCAGCGGAACGGATATATTTTGCCCGTGGCTCCCCGACTTTTCCTTCGATGGATGCCATCAGTGCAGAGGACTCACCGCAAACAAAAGCGCCCCCGCCTCTGACAATTTCTATATCAAAGCTGTACTCGCTCCCCAAAATATTGTCTCCGAGAAGATGATGCTCTTTGGCCTGTTCAATGGCCTTATGCATGTTTTCCAAAGCCAGGCCGTATTCATCCCGGATGTAGATATATCCATGATGAGCATCTAACGCAACAGCTGCGATAATCATCCCTTCCAGAACCGTATGAGGATCTCCCTCCATAACGCTCCGATCCATGAATGCGCCAGGGTCACCTTCATCTCCGTTGCAGATGATATATTTTGGTTCTCTTTTGATTTTGTAACAGGTCTCCCATTTGATTCCGGTGGGAAAACCACCCCCGCCTCTTCCCCGCAAGTCAGAGGCTTTAATTTCGCTGATAATATCCTCGGGTGACAGTTCAAAAACTGCCTTCCTTAAAGCTGTGTAGCCACCGGCATCCATATAGTCCTGGATCTGACTGGGATCAATCTCACCGATGTTTCGGAGAGCGATCTTTGTCTGTTTCTTTATGAAATCGGAATCCTTGTGTGAGCGAATTCTCTGCTTTGAAACTGCATCAAGATAGAGAAGCCTTTGTATTTCCTCTCCTTTTACAATGGTTTCTTCAACAATTTCTGCCACATCCTCCGGCTTGACATGATAATATGCAATATCATCCGGCTCAATTTTAACAATAGGCCCTCGTTCACAAAGTCCGTTGCAGCCGGTGGCTTTCACATAGGGAACAACTTCGATATTGAGCGTTTGCTTTTCAATCTCTTTCCGCAAAGCCTCCATTACCTTATTGCTTCCATTGGCCAGACAACCTGTTCCGCAGCATACTTTAACGGTTTTGCTATACATTGGTTTCACCCTCCTTGCTGTGGATCAAATCATCCTTCGGTACTTCGTCGTTTTCTCTATATCTTCCGATAATATCGGATAAGTCCTGTGGCGTTAACTTCCCGTGGTATTCGCCGTTGATCACCATCACCGGTGCAAGAGCGCAAGCGCCCAGACAATTGACGGTTTCCACAGAAAAAAGCCCTTCACCGGTGATCTCCCCTGCCTCGATCCCCAGAAGCTTCTGCAGTTCAGAGAGGATGACCATGGAAGAGCGGATATGACAGGCTGTTCCGTCGCAGACCTTGATGACGTTTTTTCCTTTCGGATTCAGACTCAATGCTTTATAAAAGGTAGCCATACTGTAAAGCTGGCTGAACGGGATGTTCAGGTATTCTGATAGTTCCATCATCGCTTCCTTCGGTATGTAATTAAAGGCTCTTTGAATATCCTGCATCACAGCCAGAGAAAAA
>JAQSXD010000396.1 GCA_029266295.1 Bacillota bacterium
AAGGTTATTTAAAACACACACGTTATTAAAACACACGTTATAAAAAAACATGTTATTAAAAAACATGTTATTAAAAAACATGTTGACGAAATAGAAGCATAATGTTAAAATTGTATCAGAATTAATGGGAACGTTCCCAAAACGATAAGGAGTAACCGTGCTATGGCTACGATCAATGAAATTGCTGCCAAGCTTGGCATATCAAAATCCACAGTTTCAAGGGTCATCAATAACGATCCTAACGTAAAAGAGAAAACCCGGGAAAGCGTCTGGCGGGTGATCAGAGAACTGGACTACAAGCCCAATATCATTGCAAGAGGTATGATTACAGGATCCCTACCGCTCGTGCTTGTTATCGTGGGAGACATACAGAATCATTATTTTGCCAAGACCATCATCGGAATTGAGAAGGTTTTGACAGAAAAGGATTACATGCCGGTGATCTACAACAGCATGTACGACGTGGAAAAAGAAAAGAGACTGATTCGAATGGCGAAAGACTGCCAGTTTGCAGGAATTATACCCATGACCGGCGTTCGCAGCAACGAACTGGAAGAATGTCTGAGGGATGTGGAGTGCCCGGTTGTACTGATTAACAGAGAATTAAAAAAGCTGGAACTGGATGAGATCTACGGCGACGATGTCGAAGCGAGTTATAAAGCGACTCAGGAGCTGATTGACAATGGACACCGTGTTATTGCGCACCTGTCAGGCTCCAGTACTTCCACGGTCAGCACAAAGAGGCGGCTGGGATACTGTATGGCGTTGGAGGATAACGGTATTCCGGTAGATGAGGCGCTTATCTTTGAAGGAAAGCTGGACATGGCATCCGGTTATGCATTGGGTGAAAAATTGTTTGCGCTTCCCGGAATTACCGCAGTATGCTCCAATAACTTTCTCATGGCGCTGGGCGTGGTTCGTTACGCAAAATCCATAGGAAAGACAGTGCTCAAGGATTTCGATATTGCCTGTTGTGAGACAGTGCCTGATCTTTATGAAGAGTCAGCTTATGTCTATGCAGGTGCCGACCTTGAAGAAATCGGAAAAACCGCAACGGAGATCTTACTGAAAAGGATTGAGAAATCAGAAGAACCAAGACAAAAAATTTGTTTCCCAGCGACTCAGGTGTATAACCCGAAAAAGGAAATTTGAAGCTGATTCTATCATCTAACCAGATTGGATATCTGGTTAGAATTACGAGCAAAGGCACCTGTGAAGAAGGTGAAACAAATTTTATCAATAATATGCATAAGGAGTGGTTTGTGTTGGAACGAGTAAGTATTAAAAGACGATTGAAAAGGGGTGAGGTCGTAATCGGTACATTTCTTAAGTTCAATTCTGCAGCTATTGCAGAAATGCTTGGATATGCTGGTTTTGACTTCGTGATTATCGACGGAGAGCATTCGCCGTTTACCTATCCCGAGATGGAACAGATGATCCGGGCTGCAAACGGAGCCGGTGCCGACGCGGTGATACGGATTCCCAGCTATGCCGGGGAGCACGTACTTCACGCGGCAGATATCGGAGCCCAAGGCGTTCAGATTCCCAGCGTCGGGACGATAGAACAAGCAGAGGATGCAGTGCGTGAACTAAGATATTACCCAAATGGCAGCCGTGGATTTGCGCTGACTCAGAGAGCGGCAAAATACACGTTTATGACTAAGGATGAATATTTTAGAGCCTCAGAAGAGGATGTTCTTTCCGTGGTTCATGTTGAAAACCTTGAAATGGCAGCGAAGGTTGAAGAATTGTGCAAAATTCCGCAGATTGATGTGCTTTTTATCGGCCCTGGGGATTTGAGCCAGGCAACAGGGCATCCCGGAGAGCTGAACCATCCCGAAGTTGTGGCCCTGGTTGAGCGTATTACGGAAGAGGCGTTGAAAAACGGGAAGATGGTCGGTGTTTTCTGCGGCAGTAAGGCAGACATTGAAAAATATACGAAATTAGGAATCCAGTACATAGCCTTTGGCTCGGATTTGGCGATGATCGCAGCCAAGTTTAAAGATGTCGCTAAGGATATTGCTTCTGTGAGATAACTTGCAGATTCAAATATAAATTTTTTTTACTTTGTTTTGGGAGCGTTCCCAAAAATTTTTCTGCACAAAATATAATAATGAAGAGGAGAAGAAAAATGAGAAAAGTAATCTGTTTATTAATGACGGCGATTCTGGTTTTCTCGATGGCGGCTTGCGGAGGCAAGGACGCAGGCTCAGATGCTACCGGAGGTGATACGGGCAAGACGCAAATTAAAGTAGCAACCGGCGGCCAGGATACCCTGCCCAGCTACGCGGCAACATTAGACGTAATCGCAGACCTTGAAGCGGCTAACAACAATCTTGACTTTGAATACTTCGGATCAAGACAGCTGGGTGACGATGCGGAAATCCTGCAGCAGGTCATGGCTGGAACGATCCAGATCGGAGGCGGTGCAGGAACGATCTTCAGCTCCTATACTAATCTGCTTGATCCCTTCTATATTCCCTTTTTACTAAATGATTACAATAAAGAAAGAAAGGCGTTGACTTCAGCAGAAGCTCAGGCAATTTTTGATAAGATTGAGGCAGATCTAGGTGTCAAAATTCTTGCTGCTTATGACTCCGGAATGAGACATATTGCAAATAATACGAAACCGGTTGAATCCATCGGCGATCTTAAGGGTCTGAAAATGCGTGTTGTTCCGACTGACGTTTTGATTAAGAGTTTTTCCGCTCTTGGAGCAAGCCCTACCACTATGGCATACGGAGAAATCTACACAGGACTACAAAATAAAGTAATCGACGGGGAAGAAATCAATATAACCTCGATCTATTCCGAAAAACATTATGAAGTATTGAAATATTTTACTGAAATCGGACTCTATCCTTTCGCAACAACCGTTTATGCTAACGCAGCATGGTTCAATTCACTTGATGAAGCGACACAGAAGGAAATAGAGGATGCATTCATAAAAGGTTATGATTACAACTTTGATAAATACCTTACTGAGGCAGAAGCCGCTGGAAACGATGCGATGGAAAAGGCAGGCATACAGATCACAAAGATCGATGATGTAACACCTTTTAAAGAAGTGGTTGTTCCCATTATCGAAGAATACAGAGCAAAAGATCCTCTGATTGCAGACTTTATCGACATGGCAAACGGCTTGTAAAATAATGCTTATGACAAAGCCGGCATTGCATTGTTCGGTTAAAGCAGGAACGAAAACGCCTGCCTGAGACCTTTTACATTTTCCTCCATTTTTTTACGAATCCCCCTTCGCAGCAAGTCTGCGAAGGAGGAGCTTAAATCGCGGGGGATGGTCGGTTTTTTATGATTGTATCCAAGGTGGAGAAAGATGAAATTAATAGAGTATTACTCGAATATCATGACGTTTTTATTCAAACTGATTCGTGTGTTTCTGGCTGTTGCGCTGGTCCTCATGGTGTTTATTACGTCAATGGAGGTATTCCGCCGATATTTGTTCGGCGTCTCCTTTGTATGGGCAGAGGAACTTGTAAAGTTTCTGCTGGTAGGGGTCACCTTTATCGGCGGAGCTGCTGCCTTCCGGTCAGGCGGGATGGCATATCTTGATCTGATCACCAGCCGCTTAAAAGGAAAGGCAGACAAGGCAGTAAAATTGATCAACAATGCCGCAATCATATGTTTTTCCGGTTATTTAAGCAGCCAGGGGTTTCAATATACCTTCCTTCCAATGGTTGCGGCGATGAAAAGTCCCGGATTGAAACTGAATATGAGTGTGGTATATATCACAATTCCCATTGGTTTTATGTTAA
>JAQSXD010000021.1 GCA_029266295.1 Bacillota bacterium
GAGGTGAAACCGGGAGCCAGCGAAATCTATTCCATCTTTGACCCCTGCTCCGCGCGAAATAACATACCAATGGAACAAGCGGTCAGGACCTTGGCTCTGCAGGCAGGAGTGCAAATACAAGAGCTCCCCAAGGGCGACCTACACGGCTGCTGTGGATATGGGGGGCATGTATCAGAGGCCAATGCAGAATACGCAGCCTATGTGACCAAAAGCCGCAGTGAACTCAGCGACAAACCGTATCTTACGTACTGCATCAATTGCCGGGATATCTTCAGAGGAGAGGGCAAGCCTGCGCTGCATCTCCTTGACTTGATGTATGGCATCAATCCCATAGACAGCAAGCTGCCGAGCCTGACAGAACGAAGAAAAAACAGAGTCAGACTGAAAGAAACGCTGCTGACAGAAGTATGGAGAGAGACCATGGAAAAACAACAGCCGCAAAGTAAATATCGCCTAATAATAGGAGCAGAGGTTCAGGAAAAGATGGATCAGATGAAGATTCTGGAAGAGGATCTTCTGGAGGTGATTCAATTTGGTGAGACCTCAAAGCGGCGTACCTTTGATGAGGAGAAGGGAACCTACAGCTGCTACCGTGAGCTGGGCCATGTCACCTACTGGGTGGAATATCGTCAGAATGATGACGTTTATGAAGTCGTCAATGCGTACACCCACAGAATGAAAATCAAATTGGAGGGAGTCTGGAATGGAAGAAAAGTCGAAGCTGATCTGTGATCGATGTAAAGTGGATATGACCGAATCTGAAGTGGAATTCAGCTATCTGAATCGTTCCTTTCGCCATAAGGTGCCGCGCTGTCCCCAATGCGGACAGGTGTATATCCCTGAAAAGCTGGCGTCGGGCAGAATGAACGAAGTGGAAAAGATGTTGGAAGAAAAATAGGAGCGGAGATAGGAGCGTTAGAGAAATGAAGATACTCGGAACAACCCAAAGTATTTGCCCTGTCTGCCTGAAGCCTCTAGAAGGCCGATATCTATCGGAGGCAGGCAGTGTGATTCTCAACAAAACCTGTGAAGCGCACGGGACCTTTGAAACGGCAATCGCACAGCGAGAAGAGGATTATCTGCGTTGGACAGCCAATTCATCCATTAATATTCCTCCGAAAAAAGCCATGACGCAAGGCGCTTCCGGCAGCTGTCCGCTTCATTGCGGAACCTGCAAGGAACATTTGCAGACGGCCTGCTGTGTGCTCATCGATGTTACAGAGCGGTGCAACCAGCATTGTCCCTATTGCTTTGCGAAGGCGGAAACGGACCTCTCTGGAGGATTTGGGCCGGGAGAGCCGGATCTCGAAGAAATCCGACGGAAATATGATCTGCTGCTTGATTTAGGAGAAGAGCGGGCGTTTAATATCCAGCTTTCAGGTGGAGAACCTACGGTCCGGAATGATCTGCCGGAGATCATCCGAATGGGAAAAAGCAAGGGCTTTGAATTCATTCAGATCAATACCAATGGGCGAAGAATTGCACAGGAAGAGGGATATGCGCAGATTTTAAGGGACGCCGGTGCGTCCGTTGCGTTTCTCCAGTTCGACGGAACCAACGATGAGATTTATAGAGCGCTGCGCGGTGAGCCTCTTTTGAAGTTAAAAAAGAAAGCGGTAGAAAACTGCAGAAAGGCAGGGCTCCCTGTCACCCTCGTACCAACTGTTGTCAGGGATGTGAATCTGAAGAATATCGGTGAGATGATGAACTTTCTGCTTGAGAATGTGGATGTTGTGAAAGGCATTCACTTTCAGCCCGTCAGCTTTTTTGGCAGGCATCCGGGGGAGAAGGAAAACCGGGTCACGATGTTTGATGTTATGAACGAGCTGGAACAACAGACCAAGGGAGCTTTTGCGGCAAGGGACTGCTATCCCATTACAACGGGCCATCCGCTCTGCTGCTTCCAGAGCTCTTATCAAAAGCAAAAGAATGGCACTGTGAAAAGTCTGATCAATTACGGTACGAAAATGGAGGGACTAAGCTGCTGTGAAGCCAAGGACCCCTTGGAGATTGTCAAGAAGGATCGGGATTTTGTGCTGAATAAATGGCACATCCATGAGCCGCATCAGGAACAAAAGCAGGAAGAAAGTTGCTGCTGCGGATCTACCGAAGCCTGCTGCGACGAGTCTGCCGAATCCTGCGGCTGTGGCAAATCTGAAGGCAGCCCCAGCAAGTCCGCCGAATCCGGCTGCTGCGAAACCACGAATGAGGAACTCCTGGACTTTGACCAGTTTCTGAATGAACTGAGGAGAAATATGTTTTCCGTGTCCTGCATGGCATTTATGGATGGCAGCAATCTTGATGCGGAGCGGCTGAAGCGCTGCAGAGTGCAGGTCTTGTCCCCTGATGACAGGCTGATCCCCTTCTGCGCATACAACTCTATTTACAGGGAGGACCAACATGAATCGATTTAAGCCGGGAGAATTCAGAATTACGAAAAAAGCCATGGAGCAGTGGAAGCTGCCGAAAGGGGCAGCAGTCCTGGATATTGGCTGCGGACTCGGTGAAACCATGGAATATCTCCAGCAAGAATACGGATATCTCTGCAGTGGAATCGATCTTTCTCTGGAACGGATCAGAGAAGCCAAGGAACGAAATCCAGAGCTGAAGATACAATATGGGGACGGCGAATTCCTTGATGCATTTCCATCCTACTCTTTTGACGGAGTGACCATGGAATGCGTACTTTCCGTCATTAATATTCCTGATGAGGCGCTGCATGAAGCCTATTGTGTCCTCAAAAAGGGCGGCAGACTTTTCATAAGTGATCTTTACATAAAAAATCCGGAACCTGGTTTCATTCAAGCTTTAAAAATAGAGGCCGCAAGGCAAAGCCAGAAACCCCATGGGGAGCACGAGTGCAGTACGGATTGCGAGGAGGAGCACAAGAACCGATTGGTCCCCTTCCGTTCTTCAGGACGTTTTTTGATCGAGCCGCTGATCGAGCAGCTTAAGGAAATCGGCTACCACAATATCAAGTGGGAGGACTGCGACGAAGAACTGGTACGTTATGTGGCAGAAAAAATTATGGAAGATGGAAGCTTAGAAGGGTGCTTGTGCGAAGAGGCCCTTCATCCAAAGGATCAGTACAAAACAGGCTATTTTATGCTGACAGCAGAAAAACCGCGCTGATACAGTCCGATCGGCCAGACTTTTTGGCCAGTACCAGTGTTATAAATTAAAATCGTCGGGAGGCATACGATGAACCAGGATATATTGGAGTTAAAACTGCGGGGGCTCTGCTGCAGCCAGATTATGATGGAGCTGGGACTAAGAAAGCTGGAGAAGGAGAATCCTGATTTAATCGCTGCAATGGCGGCTCTTTGCAATGGGTTTTGGCAGGGTAAAGTCTGCGGTATCCTTTCTGCTGCGCTGTGCTTGCTGTATCTTGCTGATCCTGAAATGGCAGGGGATCACGGGGAAGTGCTTCGGGAGTGGTTTGAAGACTCCTTCGAAAGCCAGGACTGCGATGCACTGCTTTTAGACAATCCGATGAATAAGGTGGAGAAATGTCCCATGATGCTTGATGCGACGTTTCTTAAGGTCTGTGAGCTGCTGGACTGGGAGTAATCCCACTTGGCAAGCTCGCTTAGTCTTGTGGAAAAGAGGTGGCGTGTGACGACGATGGAAAACATTGCTTGTCTCAGCAAATCAAAGCTGTTTCAAGGAATTGAACGGAAGGAACTTGAGAATGTTTGCCGATTTGTGGTACCCTCTGAAGGAAAGTTCCTGAAAAACCAAATCATCGTAAACCAGGGTGAAGTGGTGAGTCGTGTGGGTATCTTGAAGAAAGGAACTGCGTTCAGCACGAAATACCACTTTAACGGGAACGAACAGATTCTAAGAATCTACAGGCAAGGTGAGGTGTTATCGCTGGATGCAGTCAGTACTACATTATCAACAAGCCCGGTAACCATTGTCAGCCAATCTGACAGCAATGTCCTTTTTCTGCCGTACAAGAGAATCTTTGACACGCCTGAGATTGACTGTTTGCTGAAAGAAAGGGTCCTGTTCAACAGCAGTGAAATCCTCGGGAATGAACTGATTCGTCTCATGTATAAAATCGACGTGCTGTCCAAGAGAACTCTGCAGGAGCGAATCCTCACTTATTTAAGCTTGATTCGGGAAAAAAACAATTCGGACACCTTTGAGATCGATATGAACCAAGAACAGCTTGCCCAATATCTGTGTGTCAACAGGAGTGTCCTTTCAAAGGAACTGAATTTGATGAGGCGGAAGGACATGATTCAATACCGGGGAAAGCGATATACCTTGATTCAAGCGATAAGATAAAATATTATTTTCAAATTGTTGTAGATACAACAGTTTTGTGGAGCAAGGCATGATACACTGTATTCAATTGGAAACCTAAGCTAAGATTTGCCTCTTTAGCGCAAAGGAATTTCTTACATAATGCTGTTGATGACAACCTGCTTTATGGCAATTGAAGTCACAGTCAAAGCATGAGAACAGAAAAAAATAACCGCAGTAAAAGGAAGAGCGCCCAGGCTCTTCCTTTTACGTAGGCAGAAGTAATAATCAAGCAGGTCAACATCAACCTTGCTCTGGGAAAAGTCGGCTGGTACAGCGAAAAGGAAAATAATTTAGTTTCAACTGCAAACCGATGATTTACAGCAGGGATAGACCTATGGTAGAATGAAACCGTACTGTAAAATAATACATAACGCTTTTGGAGGGATTATGAAAACCGGCGCAGTAATCGCAGCTTCAGGAATTCACCTGAATATACCTGACTTTGACCCCACCCTTCGGTTGGGGGATACCTCGATTATAAAAAAGATGATTATCACGCTGCAGCATGCCGGCGTGGATCCTATTGTTGTGATCACAGGACATAATGCCCAGAATATCGAAAAGCATCTGGCAAAAATGAGTGTTGTATTTCTGAGGAATGATGACTATAGGGATCGAGACATGTTTCACGCGGTTCAGATGGGTGTTCAATATTTGAACCGGGAATGCGACAGGATTTTTGTTATGCCCGTGGATGTACCTCTTTTTAACTCCGCAAGTCTGCGGCTGCTGCTGAATGGCAAAAAGGATGCGGTCTGCCCTGTCTTTAACGGTAAACCGGGACATCCCATCCTTTTAGGGAAAGGGTTGTTTGGAGATGTACTGAATTATAAAGGGAATAACGGTCTCTGGGGCGCGGTGACGGCAGGAGGCCGAGAAATAGAATATATCGATGTCAATGACGAAGGCGTTTTGTTTGAGCTGGAGACTGAAGAGGATCTTGAGCGGTTGCGGCATAGCGCATCCCGAAGCAGGGAGCCGCTGCGCTACAATCTCCAACTGAAACTAGGGCGGAATGAACTGGTCTTTGGGCCAGGCATTCTGCAGTTTCTTGAGCTAGTCGATCGAACGGGTTCTATGCAGACTGCATGCAGGCAGATGAATATGTCTTACAGCAAGGGGCTTAAAATGATCAGCCTGGCGGAAAAAGAGACCGGGAGATCCTTGCTTGAGCGCCGCGCAGGAGGAAGCGAGGGTGGCATTTCCTTTCTGACAGAAGAAGGTAGGATTTTTGTCCGGAATTATATTGAAATGCGGGAAGAACTGGAACGATGTGCCGAAGGACTCTTCGCAAAATACTTTGGAGGCGGAAAATGAGACATCTGTTTCTGGAAGGTCCTGTGCAGGAAGGAAAATCTACGTTGATCAGGAGGCTGATCGCTCCATTTCTGAACCAAATCGGAGGATTCGGCAGCCAGCGGCTTCTTGACGGCACAGGCGCAACGGTTGGGTTTCGAATTACGCCGGCTGCGGAGGCGGTGAATCTGACCAGGGAATATGACCGGGGACTGAGCAATATATTTTTGCATTTTGATGGAAGCAGGGTAGTAAAGACACCGGAAGTTTTCGCGGAGGCAACCTTGCGTTATCTCACTGATTTCAATGGAAAAAAGCTCATCCTGCTGGATGAAATCGGAGGGATGGAGCTGAGTGTACCAGCGTTCCGAGAAACCTTATATCAGGTTCTTGCCGGTGGTATTCCTTGCATCGGGGTATTGAAACTAGAGGAAAAAAATCGCCATATGTGTGAGCAGGCCGTCATTGATAAAAGCTGTCTTACCTGGCATCAACGGCTGAAGACGGATATGACGGAACGGTTTGATGCAGAACTGGTTCCGTTTTCCCGTAGCATCAAGGCGGAAGCAGAGCGTTCCGTCAGGACTTTTTTGAATCAGATCTTTGACCAATAATTTAACGAAATCTTATCAGAGAAATTTCTTTTTATAAACTGCCCGCTCAAAGCGGGTTTTATAGGAATACCGTTGTGTTTTTATAAACAAAACGAATAATTGCGGACAACTGGGAGGTTTCATCGTGAAGGACTCGAAACACATCAAGATTCGAATGAGTGGGCTTGCTGTCCTTCTGGCAGTATGCTTTTTCGGGTCTTTTTTAATGGGAAAATACGCAATCGATCCGGTTACTCTTGTTAAAATTCTTTTGTCAAGAGTGGTAGAGCTCCCGGTGGACTGGACCGTTCAGGATGAGACGGTGCTGTTTAATGTCCGGCTGCCGCGCGTCATTATGGGAGCGGTAATCGGGGGAGGACTGGCATGCGCAGGTGCTGCTTACCAGGGTATTTTTCAGAACCCTATGGTGTCACCGGATATTCTTGGTGCTTCTAACGGAGCTGCTTTCGGGGCTGCGCTTGGGTTATTTTTCTCTATTGGCTATCAGGCGATCTCTGTCAGTGCCTTTCTGTTTGGGATTATGGCGGTCGTGATTGTCCTTGCCATAAGCAGGCGGGTGAAGTTCAATGTTACGTTGGAGCTCATCCTGGCAGGAATTATGGTGGGTTCCATATTTAATGCGGGGGTATCTTACCTGAAGCTGGTGGCCGATCCAACGGACACCTTGCCGGCCATCACCTACTGGCTTATGGGGAGTCTGGCTTCCACCAGAACACAGGACGTATTTTTTGCTGGTCCGCCTATCATCATTGGCATTCTGCCGATTCTGCTGCTGCGCTGGAGACTTAATGTTCTTACCATGGGTGACGAGGAAGCGAGAACCATGGGGATCAACGCCAAGGTGGTGCGGACTATAGTCATAGGAGGCGCTACGCTCATTACCGCTGCAGCGGTATCCGTCAGCGGCCTGATTGGCTGGGTGGGCTTGGTGATTCCTCATTTTGCAAGGATGATTGTAGGAGACGACTACCGGGTGATGCTGCCTGCTTCCGTTTTGCTGGGGAGCAGCTTTCTGCTGGTGGTTGACAACTTCGCGCGAATGCTGGCAACTAGAGAAATCCCCATTGGAATTCTTACCGCCTTTATCGGCGCACCGTTTTTTCTATACTTGATATTGAAGGAGGGCGGCAGGCAATGACATTGCAAGTGAACGATTTGTATTTTTCCTACAAGAGCAACGAAGTACTAAATGGAATATCATTCCAGGCAACTGAGGGATCACTTCTCTGCGTGCTGGGCAGAAACGGTGCGGGAAAGAGCACCTTGTTTCGCTGCGTTTTAGGCCTTTTAAAGGGCTGGCGTGGACAAATTTTGATCGACGGAGTGGACGCAAGTGAGCTTTCTCCTGTTCAGCTTGCCGGAAAGATTTCTTACATTCCCCAAAATCATTCCACGGCGTTCTCCTATTCTGTTCTTGATATGGTTCTCATGGGGACAACGGCCCGACTCAATCGGTTTGAAAATCCGGGGAAACAAGAGCGAAAGCTTGCGGAAGCATCCCTTGATCTTGTAAATATCCGGCATCTGAGAGACCGGAATTTTCAAGGGATCAGCGGCGGCGAGCAACAGCTAGTTCTCATTGCAAGAGCTCTTGCCCAACAGACCAGGGTCATTATCATGGATGAACCTTGCTCCAATCTCGATTATGGCAACCAGATCAAGGTTATGAAGGCGGTGAAAGATCTTGCAAAGCAGGGGTATTTGATCATTCAGTCCACCCATAATCCGGAACATGTTTTTTTATTTGCCGACGAGGTGATGGTAATTCTGGACGGAATCATCGGAGCAATGGGACGGGCAGATGAGATCCTTTCGGAGGAGTTGCTGAGAGAAATTTACGGAATCCATGTTAATTTGCATGAGATAAAAGAAAGACGACTTAAATTTTGTATTCCCGATCAAAGAGAGGTAAGTTATGTGGAAGCTTTATGATGAACTGATAGAAGAAATTCCAAACGATATCACAGTGGACAACATTACGGTGGGACTGAGCTGGACTGCCGTTACCGCTGGAAAATACTCCGGCGCGGCTATGACGGTTCGAGAACAGCACGGCCTGGATCTGGAAGGTCTGGGGAGCCGAAGAGGACAGCCGCTGAGGTATCTGGCGGCTCTGTCCAAATCATGGAATTTCATGGAGGCATCGATTGGGGTGGCGGCAATGAATGCGTATTTCAACAATAAGGATACTTGGAAGAGCACTGCAGCTGCGGGACAAACGCCATGGAAGATTGGCAGCGCCGAGAATGCCTTCGATGCATATGGCCAAACGGTGCTGGGCAAGCGGGTGGCGGTGATCGGTCATTTCCATCAGCTTGAAAAGTACCTGACAGGGGCCAAAGAAGTTAGTGTTCTGGAGCGGAAGCCCGCTGGGAGTGATTATCCTGACAGCGCCTGCGAGTATCTTTTGCCGCAGCAAGATTTTGTATTTATAACGGGAGCAACCCTTGTGAACAAAACACTGCCAAGGCTTTTGGAGCTTTCGCAAAATGCAAAGGTTGTACTGGTGGGACCCAGTTCCCCTATGACACCGATTTTATTCTCCCATGGCGTGGATGAGATCAGTGGATTTCTGGTGGGAAGCAGCCAAGCGCTGATCGATTCAGTGGCCATTGCAGGTCATAAAGCTTTTTTTCAGTGTGGAGAACGAGTTCGCATGATTCGCAAAAGCGGCCATGCAGACCAGCTCTTAGAATAATAAAGAGGAGAACAATATGAAAAGGAGAAACAATATGAAACTGAAAAAGCTTTTTGCTGCAGTGCTAATTCTTGCTCTGGCATTTTCAGCGGCTGCATGCGGGGCAGCAAAACCATCAAAGGAAGAAACTGCTGAACCAGATACGCGAATCTTTGTTGATTCAGCGGGACGAGAAGTAGAGATCCCGGCGGAAATTGATGCCATCGCGCCCTCTGGACCATTGGCACAACTCGTACTCTATACCGCCTGCCCTGACAGGCTGTCGGGCATCGCGGTAGCTTTCTCTGATCAGGCAAAGGCGTTGATTGATGAAAAATATTGGGGAATGACCCAATTCGGTCAGTTTTATGGCAAGAATGCGAGCCTTAATATGGAGGCGTTAATTGCAGCTGCACCTGACGTAATTGTAGATATCGGAGAAGCGAAGGATACGATTGCACAGGATATGGACGGGCTTCAGCAGCAGCTCAATATGCCCGTTGTCTTTATTGAAGCGACGCTGGATACCATGGATGAGGCGTATGAAAAGATTGGAGAGCTGATTGGAGATACTGAGGAGACGGATCAGCTGGCTCAGTATTGCAAGGAAGTATCTGAGAAGGCTGCCAAAGTCAGCGCTTCGCTGGCAGAAGAAGACAGGCTGCGCATTTATGAAGCGCTGGGAGACGCAGGTTTAAACACCAACGCCCGAGGATCCTTTCATGCAGAGGTTATAGAAACCGTGGGGGGCATTAACGCTGCTGATCTGGAAGTGGTGGCCAGTGGTGCGGGAAGCGAAGTCTCCATGGAACAGGTCATCGGCTGGAATCCTGATGTGATCATTGCTGAGTCCGAGGAAGTCTATCAGATGATCCTCAGTGATAAAGCCTGGTCTGTACTTGATGCGGTAAAAAACGGCAGGGTATATAAAATTCCGACCTCCCCCTATAGTGCAATGGCAAATCCTCCTTCTGTCAACCGGATCTTTGGCATCCTCTGGCTGGGAGATATCCTATATCCGGATCAGTACGGAGTGGATATTTCCGCGGAAATGCAGAAATTCTATAAACTGTTTTATCATGTGGACATTGACGGAGCAAAAGCGGCAGAACTTCTGGGAGAGTAACGGAAAGGGAACAAGGAAACGCTGATTTATTCCGTGCGCGCATCTGATCGGTTAAGGGAGCAGCTCTTGACTGGAATTTTGGAAGAGGTGAGAGTGCACTTATGAGCAGCACGAGCAGACTGGATTTCATAATGGAATCGAAACTTTTCGCGGGATTCTCGGCAGAAGAGTGCATTTTGGTGGAACAAAATCTGAAACCCTTTGAAAAATTCTACCAGAAGAACGAAATTGTTTATGATGAAGATGACAGAATTAAATGGATCGGACAAATTCTTTGGGGAAAGCTCGTTGGAGAAAAATTCAACCTTGATGGAAAGGCACATCTTGTGAATACGTTTGGAAAAAAGGATATCATAGGTCTTGAGACGATTTATTCCTCGAAGGAGCGAAGTCCTATTTCTTATACCGCTGCAGAAAACACCATGGTCTTGATGTTTCCACATGAAGTCCCAGATGAACAGGGACAAATTCCTTCCGAGCTCCGACTCAAGATGCAGAGCAATATCATCCGAATTCTGGCAGACGAGAACATCAAAAGCCTTTACAAACTCGAAGTATTATCAAAGCGTGCCCTGCGCTGCAGGGTAAGGACCTTTCTGTGTATTATGGCGAAGAAATCCGGGGGGAATACCTTTCACATAGGGATGGATCGGGAGCAGTTTGCGCATTATCTGTGCGTAAACAGGAGTGCGCTTTCCTACGAATTAGGCCAGATGCAGAAAGACGGTCTCATCGAGTTTCATAAGGATTTGTTCACTATTTTAGATGAGAAAAATTTTTTCCGTTCATCTGCGCAATAAAAAATAAAGAAAAAATCTCCCGAAGAAAAACGTATGTTGGTGCGCCAACATACGTTTTTTTGATTTTATGATAAACTGTTCCAAAAATAGAACCCTGTAACATCATAGACGCAGAACGGGAGGGAAAGAGTTAATTTATGAGCAAAAGAACCTTACGATCTCGTTTTTCTGCAATATTCCTTTCGATTGCACTTATTTTCTTTATAAGTGGAGCTGACTGCTTTGCAGCTCAGGTAGATACCGCACTTACGGTCAATGTTCGCATCTACGACAGAGAATTTAATATTGCAAATTATACACTGGATGAAATTAAACAAATGCCTCAGCTTCAATTTGCCTATTCTTCCGTGACACCGGCCGATGCGCCATCGATCATCGCAGCCCAGGGCGTGAGCCTTGAAGCCCTTCTGACTGATCTTGGGATCGAGCCTGCTGAAGTCTCGGAGCTTCGGTTTGTATCCTCCGATGGGGGCGTGCTGAAATTTGATGAGGCAGAATTGCTGGGGGCGCCTAGATATTACTATCCTGAGATATTTCAAGTCCTCTCTTCCGGAGCACAAGCCGCAGGGCAGAGCGTTACAACCCAAGGCGGCACGGTACAAAACAACAAGACGCAAAGTGACATCGTACAAGGTGAAGCTGACTATGGTAGAAGGGAAGCGGTGCCGGTAATTCTTGCGCTGGGGAAGAGGGAATACCGAAGTGGTGAGCAGATCGTTTTCTCTGAATTGAACACGGGAGAAGGAATCAGCCTGTGCTTTGGACAACGGGATATCAGCGATAAGGTATCACTCCAATATGGAAGATATATTCATAAAATAACCCTGCGCCTCAAAAACGAGGAGGGATTTCAGATCCCTGACAAACCATACGGTTCAGGGGAAGAACTCCGGGAACCATTTGACAGAGGCGGCAGTCTGGTACAGACCCCTCAGGAAGAAGAGGATATCGACCGGGGCTTGACGGCGGACACCTTGACTTTCTCCGCTGGATATTTCGGCGGACCTTATGAAATCAGAAAAGTCTTCACCCTGGACGAGCTTTACGCCATGAAGCTGAAGGATCAGGCCTATACCTACATCGACAACATGCCTGCGGTAGTGCTGGAATCTGCCAGGGGGATTCTTCTGACGGAGCTCCTTGAGGCGGCGGGAATCGATGTGAATTCGGTGGAAAGCTTTCACTTTTACTGCAGCGATGTAAAAAGTTCCTGGTATCAGACCATTGCAAAGGATTATTTGATCGATACGCTCCGGTATTATTACCCCAAGCTGCCCACGTCATGGGATTACGATGAAGCCTCTGCCTTGGACGGAGCTTCGGATCAGCAGGTACAGGTGGAGACCATTATTGCACTTGAGGATAACTGGAAACGGTTTGCTGTTGTACCTGACTTTGATCACACTGCAAAAAAGAGCCGATTCAGGCTGGTCTTCGGACAGACGGACACGGAGACCAAGAACGCCTACCGATCCGCAAGGTGGATTCATACCATTGAGGTGATGCTTGGAGGAAAACCACCCGAAGGACAGAATGAGCCTGTTGCTGTGGTGGGGAGCAAGGTGCGGCACGATGATACCGTGGGGCTGGCAGGAAAGGAAGTCGATGCGGGCGTGCAAAACTGGAGAGTGTACGAGATGTCGGAAACTGCAGCAGAGCTTGCAGAGCCGGAACGGGAAAACCCCCTGCTGCCATGGATGGCCGCCGCCGCTGTACTGTTCTTCACAGCGGGTCTTTCTTATGAACTGTTACGATTTTGGAAAGAGGTAAAATAAATGCTTTCATTGACGAATTTGGGAAATGCACTCCGGGCAGTTGCCTCAGGGCTTCAGATACCGGTTATGGTAATCCTTTTACTGTTTATCGCTGTCACAATCTTCATGGCGGGATCGCTTGCCGTGGAATTCATTGCAGAAAGAATGCGATACAGAATCAAGCTCCCTCTGCTCCTGGAAAATCTAAAGGCAGACCGGGAAGGGACCGCGAACGTAATAGAAACCAGCGGCCTTCTCAGGAGACATAAGACCTTATTTCTGGAGTTTCTTTCACATGGCAGCCTGGATGCCGGGACGAGAGAGGCCCTTGCAAGAAGGCTGCTCTTTGAGGAACAGTCTCGCTGCGACACCATAACGAGAATTACGGATGCTATTGCAAGGCTTGCTCCCATGTTTGGTCTCATGGGAACGCTGATTCCGCTGGGGCCTGGAATTATCGCACTGGGGCAGGGAGATACTTATACGCTGTCGGCATCAATGCTGATGGCCTTTGATACCACCGTTGCGGGGCTGATTTCCGCTGCGGCGGCATTTCTGATTTCAACCATACGAAAGAGCATGTATGAAAACGATCTGGCGGCCATCGAAACGGTGATGGAAAGTATTCTGGAAATGGAGGAAGCCGATGAAAAGGAATACGGGAAGGCTTAGGACGAGCCGATTGATAAGGAAATCAGATGATCAGACGATCAATCCGCTGGACGGCATGGCAAATCTTGCCGATGCGATGCTGGTGCTGGCCTGCGGACTGATGTTGTCCCTGATTGTTCACTGGAATGTGGATGTAGGCCGGACGGAGAAGCTCATCGGCCTCTCCAGTGATGTGAGTCTGACAGAGGTGAGCGGTGCCGAAGAAAAGACTGCCCAGGAGCTGCAGCAAGGTCAAGGCTTCGAGGAGATGGGCGTCGTTTACAGGGATGCAGCCACAGGAAAGCTCTATGTCATATCGAAGGGAGATGAGTGAAATGAAGATGGGAAGACTGTTTAAATTGAAAAGAGTGACGGCAATCGTTCTTGCGGCCTTGCTGATTACGGTGACATTACCCTGTCAGGTACAAGCAAAAACCCATTCCAGCGTGCCCGCTGAGTCCCTTTCGATCTATCTGAACGCAGGAGGGAAAACGGAGCTGCTCCATACCTATACGCTGCAGGAAATGACCAATCTCATGGACGGCAAGAATGTGAAATACTCCTCCATTGATGCCATGCCTGCAAGAGTTCTCACTGTGGGAAGCGGTGTTTATCTCAACACACTAATCTCAGACCTGGGTAAGCTTGCCGGTAAGGAGCTGACCGATTTCGAGACGCTTAAATTCACAGCTACCGACGGATGGACTAGAACCTATACGAAGGCACAGCTCTTCCAAACCAAATACTATTATAAGGATCTCTTTCGGACTGAGACCTGGAACAGCACCAAGGGAACGGTGGATGAATCCGCTGCACGGAGCGGCGCGGAGGTTAAGCCGATGCTGGCGGTTTACTCCTGGCAGGGCCGTGTGCTTGATCGGATTGATGACGAAGCAGCTTTGACCGGCGAACTGACCAGTGAAACGGTATTTCGACTTTGCTTTGGGATGACGCAGGAGGATTTGACTTCCGGCGAGTCTACCACATCTGAATATGGGAAATGGATCAATCAGATTGAAATCACAGCAGGAGGCGACACCCTGCCGCAAAGTGCGGAGTGGGACAGCCACTTCGAAGATGTGAAGGAATCGGACTGGTTCTACGATGCTGTGAAGTTTGCAAGTGAAAATAACCTCTTCCAAGGATCAGGGGAAAATTCCTTCAGTCCAGGGGGAACGATGACGAGAGCCATGTTCGTCACAGTCCTGGGCAGGCTGGCTCAGGCGGATACAAAAAAATACAGCAGTGAGTTCGGTGACGTAGAAAAAGATCAGTATTATGCAGGTTATGTTGCTTGGGCCTCCATAAACGGTATCGTAAACGGAAGCGGTGACGGAACCTTCCGGCCGGATGATAAGATCACCCGGGAGCAGCTGGCGCTGATTCTTTATCGCTTTGCAAGGCAGAGCGGTGCTGATGTATCAAATACAAATGTAGCGAAAGCTGCGGCTTATCCAGATTTTGAAATCGTCATGGGCGCTGCAAAACCCGCCGTTTGCTGGGCGGTAAACGAAGGGATTCTAAACGGAAGCAACGGGAAGCTAGAGCCAAAGGGGCAGGCTTCAAGGGCACAAGTAGCTCAAATGATCAAAAATTTTGCAGGAAACGGCGGCTCGAAATGAAACGATGGTGCGTAACGGATCGGAATCCTCCGATCCTGATTATAATGCTAATCTTCTCCGCCCTGGTATTGATCCTGGCTCTGACACTGAGCGGATGCGGCAGCGAGCCGGATATCTCAGAATATGAGGATGTACCCATATTGATCAAAGGGCTGGAAGCGCAGGATTTCGAAATTACTCCAGGAGAGCTTCTGAAAATGGAATGCGTGTCGGGAGAAGACACCGGAGGCAGCGATAAGGCCGGAACGGTTACCGGATACGGCCCGGATCTGGACAGCTTTCTGTCTGAGTATGGCAGGAAACGGTCGGATTTCAGCAAGATCCGCTTTCTGGCAAAGGACGAATACAAGAAAACCGTATGGGGGGAAATGCTTGAAAACAGTGAGATCGTTCTTTCTGTAGCAAACGGGAACGAGCCTTTGCGGGAAAGTGAAATGCCCATGCGTCTTTTGATTCCTGGGGCAGAATCCTCCTATTGGGTTTATGGCGTAGTTGAAATTGAGTTTATTGAGAAGGAAGAGATTGAGTCTGCCAAGGAATAGATCGTACCTATTAATAAAGAAATCATATCTACGAATGAAGAGGGAAGGGTGGAACAATGAGAAAAAGAGTCTTAAAAACAGTAATCGTCTTCTCCCTGGTACTAATGCTTTGCATGAGCGGAGCAACGGCATGGGCTGACGTAACGCCGCCTGCCGGGCCGGAGCAGATTGCTCTGTCTCTGACGGGAGAGCCGACGGAAATGGCGGTGAGCTGGTGCGATAGAACTGATTCCGTCGGTGGCAAATCCTCTGGAGAGGGGACCGCTCCCGTTGGTGCGGCGGTGTACTACCGCATTCAGGAGGATACTGCCCTTTTCCAGATTGCAGAAGCGAAAAAGACCGTTGCAGGAGACGGGTATCAATATTATGAGACCATTATGAAGGGACTTACACCGGGGCAGACCTACTCTTATAAGGTAGTTACGCCCATGGGAGAAAGCGCTCTCCGCAGCTTTTCCGCAGCAGCGGACTTGGACAGCACGGACGATTTCCAGTTCCTCTATCTTGGAGATGTTCAGACGAAGGCCAGCAATTCTATGGCAGATGATTTTTCTGAATGGAGCGCTCTGATAAAGGGTGCTGTTGAAAGAAATCCTAAAACAGCCTTTCTACTGCAGGGAGGAGATCTGATCAATCAGGGAAGTGACCTGAAAGAATGGCAGGCGCTGCTGTCCCGCGGCGAAGCTACACTTTCAACGGTTCCGTTCCTTTCTGTTCCCGGAAACCATGAGGCCAACGGGGACACTACGGGAAAACCTGAGCTATGGTCCGGAATTTTTAATCTGCCGAAAAACGGACCAGATGGATTTTCTGAAGAATTTTACTCCTTCGATTATGGTGACAGCCATATTCTCTGTTTGAATAGCAATGTATTATCCGATGAACAACTCAATTTGGGTTCTATGACGGCTAAGGACTTTGACAGAATTAAATCATGGATGGTCAACGATCTCGAACGTTCGGATAAAACATGGAACATCGTAGTACTCCATCACCCGGCGTATTCCGTGGCTTCTGATCCCGTCGCGGAACGGGTGCTTAGTGAGTGGGCGCCTATCTTCGAGGATTATAATGTAAGTCTTGTTTTTTGCGGACATCAGCATGTCTACATGCGAACCAAGGCTATGTTTGACCGGGATGTCAGCACAAAGAGCGGAATCACTTATATCATGGGAAACTCCGGAAGCAAGTTTTACAGCGTTGCTGATCAGGAGTATGCCGCGAAGATGCTTGGAAATGTCAGTAACTATCAGCGGGTACAGGTATCCTCTGAAGAAATCACAGTAACCACATTTGATGCGGAGGGAACGGAACTGGACAGTGCGGTTATCACTCCCCGCACATCAGAGGCTCGAAAGATTACCTTAAGCTATGGGGCAGGAAATGCAACCGTTACCGCACCAGAGGAGGCGACCGCCGGGGCTTCTGTAACAGTAAACGTATCAAATCTCGCCCCTGGAAAGAGTGTGTACGATGTTACGGCCAAGGATAAAAACGGAATAACATATCCTGTCACAGTCGTAACCAAGAACACAGCCTATTCGTTTTCAATGCCCGACCGCAGCGTTACCGTAGAAGTGCTGTTTGAAGATTCCTCTTCGAGCGGAAGCGACGGCAAAGCATACGAGTTTACCCCTGACAATGGGGGCGATCCGATTTGGAATATCGCCGTAGCATCATCGGGACTTGAAGAGAACAAAATCAAGTCCGGGTCTACGGTGTTTGTCACAGTAACCAGAGAAAATGAGGCAATCAGTGCAGCACTGAAAGGAATTCGCATCACGTCGGGGAACACAGAGGTAACGGCCCCTGCGGAAGGCTCTGTCAGTGACAAGAAGGGCAAATTTAAATTTACCATGCCAGCGGGAGCGGTACGGATACAGGTGGAAGCAGAATACAAGCCCCTTAAGATCTATGTGCGAGAAACTAAAAATGACGCTTATGTGCAGAAGAAGACACTGGACCGGGATGCGATGCCGGCTTCCGCTGGAACCGCGTACTATTCAGGGTATGACCGTTATCCGACGGCGGTCATCGGAAAAGCTACCGAGTTTGTCACACTGAAAGAACTGCTGAAGGAGTAT
>JAQSXD010000022.1 GCA_029266295.1 Bacillota bacterium
AAAGATGCTTAACAACAGAGAAGAATTAAAAGCATGCCGCGATACATATGGAAAACTGCTGACAGTGGAAAAGAAAAGAATCCTGGTTTGCGCCGGTACCGGCTGCGTATCCAGCGGATCTTTGGAAATATTTGATCGACTGATTACTCTTTTGGAAGAGCGGAACATTCCCTGCAGCGTGGAACTGCAGGAGGACGGCTGTAATGGGGCTGGAGCCGCCGATCCCGTGGGCGTGAAGAAGAGCGGTTGTCATGGATTCTGTGAAATGGGTCCGCTGCTCCTGATCGAGCCGCAGGGGTACCTTTACACCAAGGTGAGCCTTGATGATTGCGAAGAGATTATCGAAAAGACTATCGTGGGCGGAGAATGCTGCGAACGCCTTGCCTATCAAAAGGACGGTAAGATCTATGCCCGTCAGGAAGAAATTCCGTTTTACGAAAAGCAGACGAGGCTGGTACTGGAACATTGCGGTCACATCGATGCCACGTCCATTAAAGAGTATTTTGCCATTGGCGGATATGAGGCTTTTGAAAAAGCCCTCTTCGACATGAACGGGGAGGAGATCATTCAGGAAATCACTGAATCCAACCTGAGAGGAAGAGGAGGCGGAGGCTTTCCGGCGGGAAGAAAGTGGACGCAAGTCAGATCTCAGAAAACCGAGCAGAAATATATCGTCTGTAACGGTGACGAAGGAGATCCGGGCGCGTTCATGGACAGAAGCATCATGGAGGGAGATCCTCATCGCATGATCGAAGGCATGATGATCGCTGCCTTGGCTTGCGGGGCTTCGGAAGGATATATCTACGTTCGGGCTGAGTATCCTCTGGCGGTAAACAGACTGGAAACTGCAATTCGTCAAGCGACGGAATACGGCCTGCTGGGTGACAAGATCTTAGGAACAGAGTTTTCCTTTATTCTGCATATCTGCCGCGGCGCAGGTGCATTCGTCTGCGGCGAAGGAAGCGCCCTGACCGCATCCATCGAAGGAAAACGCGGAATGCCGAGAGTAAAACCCCCCAGAACTGTAGAACAGGGACTCTTTGATAAGCCAACGGTACTGAATAACGTAGAAACCTTTGCCAACGTACCGCTGATCATCAGTCAGGGAGCAGAGTGGTACCGCGGTATCGGACCAGCGAACAGCCCTGGAACAAAAGCCTTTGCCATGACGGGAAATATAGAGAATACAGGACTCATCGAAGTTCCCATGGGTACCACCCTCAAAGAAGTTATCTTCGATGTAGGAGGCGGTATGCGGGGCGGCGATCAATTCAAAGCCGTTCAGATCGGCGGTCCTTCGGGAGGCTGTCTGACCACGGATCATCTTGACTTGCCATTGGACTTCGACTCCTTGAAAAAAGCGGGTGCGATGATCGGTTCAGGAGGTCTGGTTGTTTTGGACAGCAGCACCTGTATGGTGGAAATCGCGCGGTACTTTATGAATTTTACACAGAACGAGTCATGCGGAAAGTGTGTCCCTTGCCGTGAAGGAACCAAGCGCATGCTGGCAATTCTTGAAAATATCGTAGAGGGAAAAGGAGAAGAAGGGGATATTGAGCTTCTTCTTGAACTGGCGGATACCATCAGCCAGACGGCGCTCTGCGGCCTGGGAAAGACCGCTGCGCTGCCCGTCATCAGCACCATTAAGAATTTCCGTGAGGAATACGAAGCACATATATATGATAAGCGCTGCCCGGCGGGTAGCTGCCAGAAGCTGAAGATCATCAAGATTCTTCCGGACCACTGCAAGGGATGCTCCAAGTGCGCGAAGGTCTGCCCGGTTGGGGCTATCAGGGGAGTTGTTAAGAAGCCCTTTGTTCTAGATGTGTCCAAATGCATAAAATGCGGAGCTTGTTTGGATCAATGTCCCTTTGGAGCGATTGAGGAGGTAGTCTGATATGGATAATAAGGAATATATGATCATTGACGGGATTCCCGTTGAAATAAATGGAGAGAAGAATCTCCTGGAGCTGATTCGTAAAGTGGGAATCAAGCTTCCGACCTTTTGCTATCACTCTGAGCTTTCAATTTACGGAGCATGTCGTATGTGCATGGTGGAAAACAAGCGCGGTGAACTGGAAGCGGCCTGCTCCACTCCTCCAAGAGCTGGAATGGAAATCCGAACCAATGTGGAACGGCTCAGAAGATACCGGAAAATGATTCTTGAACTTCTGCTTGCCAACCACTGCCGTGACTGCACCACCTGCGGAAACAACGGCAAGTGCAAATTGCAGGATCTGGCAATGAAATTCAATATGAGCGATGTCAGATTCCCTAACGGGGTAACAGAACCGGAAATCGACAATTCCTCCCCCTGTATCACCAGAGACCAGAACCGATGCATTCTATGCGGTGACTGTGTTCGTGTCTGCAATGAGATTCAGGGTGTAGGCGCCATCGATTTTGCCCACCGGGGAGCCAAAATGAAGGTGAGCACCGCCTTTGACAGACCGATTGCCAATTCCCCTTGTGTTGGCTGCGGACAGTGCGCTGCAGTTTGTCCCACGGGCGCTATTGTAGTAAAGAACGATGCGGATGAGGTTTGGAAAGCACTGGACGACAGAAATACCTCGGTTACCGTCCAGGTTGCTCCTGCCGTGAGAGTAGCTATCGGGAAAGAATTTGGTCTGCCCGACGGCGAGAACGCCATCGGAAGAATCGCAGCGGCACTCAGAAGAATGAATTTTGACAGAATCTATGATACCTCCACCGGAGCAGATTTGACGGTTCTTGAAGAATCAGAAGAGCTGCTGGAGCGTCTCTCAGATGAAAACAGCACCATGCCCATGTTTACCTCTTGCTGTCCGGCTTGGGTGAATTACTGCGAAAAAAGCCACCCTGAACTGCTGCCCCATATCTCAACCTGTAGATCCCCCATGCAGATGCTTGCATCTATCATCAAGGAACAAAAGGACCTTCAGAATAAGAGGCGTGTTCATGTGGCGGTAATGCCTTGCACTGCAAAGAAATTCGAAGCATCCAGAAGTGAGTTTGCCAAGGATGGAACACCCAATGTTGATTATGTCATCACCACACAGGAACTGATTCAGATGATCAAAGAATCGGGAATCGTCTTTTCCGAGCTGGAGCCTGAAGCAATGGATCTGCCTCTGGGGATCAATACCGGAGCAGGAGTCATCTTTGGCGTTACGGGTGGTGTGACGGAAGCGGTTTTGAGACGTTTATATGCAGAGAAATCGATGGCAGGATTGTTTGCCATTACCTATAAGGATGTAAGAGGATTGGAAGGCGTTAAAAAGGCGACGATTCAGGTCGGAGAAAAGGAATTGAAGATCGCCATCGTAAGCGGACTGAAAAACGCATCGGAGCTTGTAAAACAAATGAAATCCGGTGAAGCGCATTTCGACTTCATTGAAGTGATGGCTTGTCCGGGCGGATGCATCAACGGTGCCGGTCAGCCCTATGGATCCTTCTCTGAAGTCGCAGCCAGGGGCAAGGGGCTATACTCTGCCGACAAACTGTCTGCCATCAAACGTTCGGAGGAAAATCCACTGATGAATGAACTTTACGGAGGCATTTTGAAGGGACGTGTCCATGAACTGCTTCATGTGGATTACTGATCCTTATTTCAGGTGCTTCAAGCAATTTCCAGATGGAAAGGAAGTGCTTGAAATGATTCGGCGCTTCATAAGGTTGCAATAAATGGAAAAAACGTGAACTGCTTGACGGAGCAGTACAATAGTGGTTTAATAAAGGATAGTTCAAGTTTATTTAAACTTAGAAAACAGTTCACGAAGGGGTGCACCGTTTGATACGGTACTTTTCGTGAACTTTTTTTTCGGAATTGGGGGCTAGGGAGTATGAAATACAGGACTGATAGGAGGAGATTAGGGTGCTTGAAGTTTCGGTATGTGTTGGCAGCTCGTGCCATTTAAAAGGCTCCTATGAAATCATAAAAAGATTCGAAGCCATGATAGAAGCCCAGAGCTTGGAAGAATGGGTGGTGCTGAAAGCCGCCTTCTGCCTTGGAAAATGCACCGACGGCGTTTCGGTGAAAGTAGGCGAGCATTTTCTCGAACATGTTACGCCAACAAATGCTGAGGATATGTTTTTTCAACATATCACATGTGAATGTAAAAAATAAAAGCGGCAGCGCTTGACAGGATCAAATTGTAAAAATAAGAGAGCGGCAGCGCAGAGCAGGATCATTCGGATCACGATGCGCGGCAAAAGAAGGTTAGAGTATGAGTACGATTGAGTTTAAAGAGTCAAATTGTAAGAACTGTTATAAATGTCTGAGAAACTGTCCGGTAAAGGCCATAACGTTTTTCGAACGTCAGGCAGCGATCGTAGAGGATGAATGTGTATTGTGCGGGAAATGCTTAAGCGTCTGTCCTCAGGATGCGAAGAAAATACGGAATTATACTGATATTGTTAAAAAGTACATACAAAAAAAGGAAAAGGTTTATGTCAGTTTGGCTCCGTCCTTCGTATCATCCTTCGAACAGAGTCCGAGCTGGATCTTCGCCGTTCTGAAGAGGTTGGGGTTTGCCGATGTTGAGGAAACGGCAGCCGGTGCTGTTCAGGTATCGAAACAATATGAACGATTGATGAATGAGCAGAAGATGACGAATATCATCTCTACTGCATGTCCTTCCTCCGTAATGCTGGTGGAGAAACACTACCCCGAATTGGTGCCCTATCTGGCACCGGTGGTCTCTCCCATGATTGCCCATGCGAAAATGCTGCGCGAGATCCATGGCAAAAAGATACGGGTCGTATTTATTGGGCCTTGCATTGCAAAGATTGAAGAGTACAAAGATTTTCGAAATGGCGGTGCCGTTGATGCAATTCTGACGTATGAGGAATTGCTGGATTGGATTCAAGCGGAAGGAATCAACGAGAATACGGATCTGTCGGAAGAACTGAAGAGCGTCGAAAAGAATATGGCACGTATTTACCCTACCCCCGGCGGCGTTATCAAAACCTTTGACAAGGAAAGTCGGAAGAATTATCAATGCATCACGGTTGACGGAATCGAGCGTTGCATGGAGCTTCTTGAGTCCATGAAGCATGACGGGCTGAGAGGTTACTTTATCGAGATGAACAGCTGCACCGGAGGTTGTATCGGCGGTCCCTATAGACAACAGCTTCCGGGAGGCTTCCTGGAAGCAAGAAGGAAGCTTCTGAATTATGTGAAAGAGGGAATGAGAGAAGACTCACATGCAGCGATTGAGGAACGAAACATTGATCTGAGCAAAACCTTTGCTGATCGGTCCTCCAAGACGCCTCTTCCGTCGGAAGGAGTGATTCAGGGGATTCTCAACAGCACGGGGAAGTTCACCAAGGCTGATGAACTGAACTGCGGAGCCTGCGGCTACGCCAACTGCAGAGAAAAGGCCATCGCCGTTTTCAGAGAAAAAGCGCAGCTTACCATGTGTATGCCATATATGAGAGATAGAGCCGAGTCTATCTCCAACCTGATTATCAATTCCACGCCAAATGCAATCATTGCCCTGGATAACAAGCTGGGCATTCAGGAAATCAATAAAGCAGCAAGAGAAATGTTCCATCTTGGTGGGAAAATTGCGGAAGGAAGCAGTATCTTCGATATCCTGGCATGTGAAGATATCGCCAGAGCACTGAAGCGAAAAGAGAACTTCTATGATAAGAAGTACTATTATGTGGACTACAACATCACGGTTGAACAGTCGGTGATCTGGGTGGAAAAGCATAATATCGCAGTGATTATTTGCAGAAATGTGAGCATGGAAGAAGAAAAGCGGCGGGAACTTTATGAAATTCGTCGGGAAACTGTGGATATTGCGCAAAAAGTAATCGACAAGCAGATGCGGGTAGCACAAGAGATCGCCAGCCTGCTAGGTGAAACCACAGCTGAGACGAAAGTCACCCTGACCAGGCTGAAAAAATCCATTATGGCAGAAATGAGTGATGAGTCATGAGTTTCTACATCGACGCGGCATATGAAAGTCTTAACAAATATAATGAAGAACTCTGCGGAGACAAAATAGAGATTATAAGAAACAAGGATTCGGTTGTCATCGTTCTGGCGGACGGTCTTGGCAGCGGAGTGAAGGCCAATATCCTGGCAACCATGACCTCCAAGATCATTGGAACCTTTATGATCAACGGTCTGAATATTGATGAGGCAGTTGAGACCATTGCAGATACCTTGCCGGTCTGTAAAGACCGGGGAATCGCTTACTCGACCTTTTCCATCCTGCAGATTTTTTACAGCGGGGAAGGGTACTTGGTTGAATATGATAATCCTGCTGTGTTTGCACTGAAAAGGGGAAAGACTGCACAATTTGACCAAGAGACCAGAGTCATCGGAGGAAAGATCATCAAAGAGAGCCGCTTTACGGTAAAGCCCAATGATCTGTTCATTATGGTCAGTGACGGCGTTGTCCATGCTGGAATCGGACAGACGTTGAATCTGGGCTGGCAGTGGGAACACGTGGACGAATATATCAAGAAGACGAACAAAACCGATATGTCGGCCAAGGGATTGGCAAAGCTGCTGATCTCAGCCTGTGACAATCTCTATGCCCATAAGCCTGGTGACGACACCACCGTGGCCGCAATCAAAATAAAAAAGCCAGTTACACTCAACATCATGGTGGGCCCACCCAAGGATCGCGATGAGGATGAGATTTTTATCAATGATTTTATAAATCTTGAAGGGAAAAAAGTCATCTGTGGAGGAACCACCGCGCAGGTGGCATCTCGCGTATTAAAACGAGAAATCGTTACGAGTTTTGACTACTTTAACCCAGAAATACCGCCTACGGCAAAAATTGAGGGAATCGACCTCACGACAGAAGGGGTGCTGACGCTGGGGAAGGCGCTGGAGCAGATTCGTATCTACTCTTCTTCCGACTCGACCATGAAGGACCTTCTGGGACTCAATGAAAAAGACGGGGCGTCCATGCTGTCAAAAATTCTTTTGGAAGAAAGCACCAGTATCAACTTCTTTGTAGGACGGGCTGCAAATCCAGCCCATCAGACGCCGGAGGCTGCGATCAGTTTGAGTGCGAAACTGAAGCTGGTTGAAAAAATTGCTTCCTATCTTAGAGAACTGGGAAAACAGGTGACGATCCAATATCACTAACATTAAGGAGCTCAGGATGGGCTATTATACAATTACCTTAAAACTACATCGGCCAAGCAGGGTGAAACGTGAAATTCTGCAAAACGCCATGGAAAACTATACACGGGCCTTTGATTATCTGCTTAGACAAGCCGAGGATGGAAGTCTTGAGACGGAGGAATTTAAGGCTGGCGGAAAATATAAGCTTACAAAATGGGTGGACAAGGATATGTCGGCTCGTTTGAACCGGTTTGAAATCCAGCCCTTTAAAGATTCCCTCAAGCTGGATTTTGCTATGACGATGTCAAGTTATATCGAACTGAAGGATCAAGGAAGAAAGGTGGGCTTCCCGGGAACCTATGAGGATTCCGAGGGCAGGCTTAAAAGTTTGCGCCCCATTTTTTTCTGCCGTTGTGACATCAACCGGGACTATTGTCTGTTATATGATGAAGATAAAAACAAGTACTTCGTAAAACTCTATCTGCTCAATCAGAGGTCGGCGCTTGTAAGAGAACCCGGCAGAGCCGGAGAGAGCAGACTCAGTTATATCCATAAAAAAAGCCAGCC
This sequence comes from Bacillota bacterium, assembly GCA_029266295.1. Classification (GTDB taxonomy): domain Bacteria; phylum Bacillota; class Clostridia; order Peptostreptococcales; family Anaerovoracaceae; genus Anoxybacterium. The sequence continues at coordinate 7,640 of JAQSXD010000022.1, forward strand.
TCCGGAACGGAACGCCGCCAGAGAGCGGTTTGTCATCCTTCCTCTTTCTTTCGGTGTCCATCAGGAAGCATATCTGAAACGATGCCTTGATCAACCTGAAATGCTGAAGACAGCGCGATTGATTCAGAAGAACGGGGCGTTTTATATGGCTGTCAATTTGGAACTTCCTGATGAAGAAAGGCTTGAAGCAGAGTCTTTCATGGGGGTTTCGCGGGGCCCGGGCAACAGTCTGAGTATTACTGTTACTGATGTTGACGGCACGGTGGTGGAGGTCCAAACTATGGTATTGCAAGCAGGAAAGCGACTTCGGGGCGGAAAGCCTCCTGCAGAGATCTATCTGGCTGCCAAACGGGTCGTAGAAAAAGCGCTTTACTATCGCTGTAAAGTCATTTTGGAAAACTTGGCGGAATACACAGATAAGGCATCGGACTTGGACTTTGGTAGAGGGAAAGATCAAAGGGTTCTTCGAAAATCCACCTATCAGGCATTTGAACGAATTTTGCGTTACAAACTTGATTTTGCAGGACTGCCCACACCGGTTCAGGTCAGCCCATTTGGAATCTTTTCCACCTGTCCAAAATGCGGTCTGAATTCAAAAAAAAGTGTGACTTCAAAAGAGATGTTTCTTTGCGTTTCCTGCGGGGCGGCCTATCAGCTCAAATATTTGGGAAGCATCAACCTGTCCAATAAGCTGATCAAATACCAGAAGGACGATATAAAGATTAAAGTCATCAATGAAGCTTCCGGAATCAGACTGAGCAACGAAATCCTGGGACTTAATATGGAGATGACGGGCACCGAGGATGTCATGGTTCATTTGAACCGCAATATAAAGGAGCTGATTCGGGAGGCCAAAGACAGCGGGATTTACAGGATGGGCAGAAGAGAATATCGGAAAAAGTGGAGCTTGATCCAGAAAATTGAGAGTTACGACGACATCACGAAGCATATTACGTTTATCTAATAGCTTCATCAAAAAAGCACATTACCTTACCTGACAGAAGCGTGGGCGCAAACTATAAATGATTTACTAGAATGCGTGATTCATGCTTGAAGTCAGCAGCTAATATAGATATGCCATTGCTGCCGCATCGAGGCATCCCCAGATTTTGAGGATACCGGGCTTACCGAGTAAGCATGCGTGGCATCCGTGCTGTTTTAAACATTGCGTTTGAGCCAAGCGGAAACACGCAGGAAAGTGCAGCTATCTGTGCATGCCCCAGGAAAATTTTTTCCGGGGCATGTTTTTTTATATACTGTAAGGAATGGTTGATTCCTGTTTGTCATGATGGCTGGGAATGAATTAATTGCAATCTAATGTTGCATTTACACAAGATCGACAAAATTTAATCAAATTCGCCAATAACAAACAAAGATTGACAAATTATACCTCTGTTATTATACTTCAAAGTATCCATATGTTTAGATAGAACTGAACAATAATGATTCGTTGATTTTGAACTAGGACCGAAGGTTTTCGGGTAAGGAATGAAACGAAAGAAGTAAGGAGAAAGAGATTATGAAACGATTTATTCACAGGGCGCTTGTATCTGCAATTCTGATTGCAGCTCTGGTCTTTGGTTCTGCTCCGGGTGCGGGGTTTGCAGCAGTCAATGCGTATGCAACGGTATCAGAATTTAATATCAGTGACGTAAAGGTAACGGTTTATGAAGATAACTTTGATCTTATCACGTTCCATTCGGATGTTGCGGGCCTTACAAAAGACTGCTTTGCAATTACTGATACTGCGAATCAGGGCCTTCATCCCATGGTTGTCAGCACGGCCTATGACAGCGGTACGTATACGCTTACTGTGAATGATCTGAACTATATCGATACCTACACCCTCACAGTATCCAAAGAAGGGTATCAGACATACACCAACAGCAATGTTTTTTATGGAACCCTTGCCACGGCAGAAGATCTGGATTTGGTAAATGAGCTGAATCTGTATGATACGTATTCCAGAGACTATGATGAAGCAACAGGCGTGCTTACGATCTCTAACAGTACGTACAAATCCAACGCGATACTATATCCCAATTCCGATACGAAGTCCCTCTATCACAAAATAAATACCAATAACGGATATAATACAAATGGAGCGGGAGATTACAGGGTCATCGGTGCGTTTGTCAAGGCTCCTTCCACACGCGACACGCAAGACAACGTAATACAGGCGAAATCCGCGAAAACTTACAAGCCTGATGAGAAAAAGATGGTTCCAATTGGCACGGATTCGCTGATCGATGCGAATCCCAACTATCAGGAATCAGTAGCAGATGGTAAAAATGCCAATGATAATGATTATTGGAAAACAATCTATGCCTATCCTGTTTACGCAAAAAATGCTGTAAAGATAAGCGATGGAGGCTGGTGTCTTTATGATCCGGCAGATCGGGTTCGTGTCGTAGAGTGGTATACGTCCAATGACTGCTCTGGAACCCCGTTTAAGGTCGTCAGGTTTACCGTCAAGGTGGAGTATACCGGTACGAAGTCTGAAGAGGCTCATCCTGGATATCCGGCTATTACCCTTAACGGCGGAGCCGCCAGCATCGATCTGGATGAGGCAGAGCAAGGCCTTGCTGCCAGTACCGAAATCAGCAGTTTTGAACCATGGGACGGTGGCAGTCTGAAGATCAAGCGGGTAACCACAGCATTTGCAAATGATATCTGTGATCATGACACCTTTGGTATTCTGGAAAATGAGAGCTTCAGCATGGATGAAGAAGATCGGTTGATTGACAGTGCCAGCGGCAATGCTTTTGCAAAGTTGAATGAAAGCCAGGGGGAACTATCCGTCAGCTTTTATGATATTGCAGACGATGCGCAGGTGCTGGATGTACTGAGAAATATCAGCTATCGCAACGAAAAACCGTATGGTGACGCAAAACTACAAATTGCGCTATCCGACGGAAGCGCAACAGCATTTGCCCATATCTTTGTAAAAAGTGATACGATTTATGTGGATCAGACCGCCTATGATACTGAAGGCGATGCGGCTGACGGCTTCAGCCTTGCCGAAGCGCTGGCTGCTGCAGAGGACGGCGATGAAATTCTCATTGAAGACGGTACCTATCAGGGGCAATTTTTGGTCTCATCTGCCGTTAACATTGATGCGGCAGAGGGCTCCGGAGGAGCGGTAACCCTTCTTTCTCCGAGCACCGCAGGATTAAAAAAATCCGAACAGGATTTTCTGACGGCAAACGGACGATGGAAAATGCCGGTTCTGGAGCTGCGTACCGCAGTGCCCGGATCGGGTACCGTCACTGTAAAAAATATTACCGTGGACGGAAACTTTCAGGCGATACCGCTAACGGACAGCAAAGATATGCTTGGAATCGCAATTTTTAATACAAATGCGGTGCTTGATAGCGTAACTGTAAAAAATATCGCTGTACAGCCTGATGAAAACGGAAAATATGAAGGCTACAGTGTTAACTTCGGCGTGTTGGTTGAAGGCGCAGATAATCTTTCTGACAAGGTCAACGTAACCATTAAGAATTCAGTGATAGAGACCTACCAGAAGACTGGGATTGTCGCCTGGGGACCGAAACTCCATGCCATTATCAGGGATAATATGATTACAGGGGTGGGTGACAAGGACTCCTGCGGTCAGAATGGCATGCAAATTGGTTCAGCCGGTCTCAGGTCCGCTACCACAGCTGAAATCAGTGGCAATATCATCAGTAACTTGGGGTTTGACAACGATACCTATTTTGCCAGCGGCATCATAATCAGAAGAGCTGGTGCTCTTGAGATATATGACAATACCATCTCCGGGACAGGCAATGATTATCGGGACGGCGCTGGGGTGTCCTGCGGTATATCTCTGATGGAACAAGCAAACCCGATTACGATTCGCAATAACACCGTGCGTAATATGCAGTATGGCGCAGCAGTGGAAGCCTACGGTCAAACCTATCTAGGAGCCAATACCTTCACAGACAACGATTTTTCCGATACCTATTACGCGATCTACGATTGCACTGGAGATGATGACGAAACCTATGATGAGGCCAACAATGAAACCATCACTGTAAAGAGCAGCTCTCCTGCTATTAACTCGCTAGGGTATATTTACTATAAGCTCTTTGACGGAGCGGATTCCTTTACCGATTTAGGAGATGCTCCTGCGCTGATTGACGCAGGTGCTGGAAATGACAGGATTACCGCTGGTGCAGGGGATGATACGCTGATCGCAGGAAAAGACAATGATATCCTTGCGGGCGGCGGCGGGAATGATCTTTTCCTGTATGAGGCGTCCGGAAATGGGCTGGATACAATTAAGGACTTTGTGAAAGGTGATATTATCAGAGTATCAGGCGCTGCCTTGACCACAGGATCCGTTACTACAGGAACGGGACTTTCTGTGAATGCAAATTCGGTTCAGGTTGGACTTTCAGAAAACAATTCCACACTGTACATAGATACGGACGGGGTCACCGGCGTGCCGGAACTGCAGATCCTGCTGGATGGCGTTTACGACCCCGCATACTTAAAATTGAATGGCACAGATATTACCTATGAGAAGGACAGCCTGATCAGTCCAACTACAGCATATTTTGATAAAAGAGCCTCACGGCAGGTGGATCTTTCTGTCGTCATGGCGCTTAATTCTCTGAGCAGTATTACAAACGGCAGCAGCACGCTGACACCGGGAACAGACTATACGGTAACGGGCAATACCATTACGATATTGAAAGAATATCTAGCAGCGCAGAACAATGGTACAACGACGCTGACCTTCCGGTTTGGTACAGGTATTGCGGCGAACCTAACCATTGAGGTCACAAGCACATCAGGCGGGTCCGGCGGTGGAAAAAATGATCCTGTCCCTGCCCCCGCTCCAACTGTTGACCTCTCCATTCAGGTCAACGGACAGCCGCAGGCAGCAGGAACTGCTACAACCCAGACCAACTCTGCAGGACAGACTGTGACCACCGTTACGGTGGATACGGCCAAGCTTGAGAAAATCCTTGAACAAAAGGGAAACGACGCCACGGTAACGATACCTGCCGGCGGCGCTGATGTCATTTCTGCGGCACTTACCGGTGACATGGTCAAAAGTATGGAAAACAGAGCAGCTACCCTCGTCATCAAAACCGATTCGGCTGTATATACCCTGCCGGCATCAGAACTGAACATCGATGAAATTTCTAAGGAATTGGCATCTGGCACCGCTCTCTCAGATATCAAAGTCTCTGTCCAAATAGCAGAACCCTCCGGCAATACCGCTGCCATTGTGAAAAATGCAGCTTCAGAGGGCTCCTTTGATATCGTTGTTCCTGCACTCGAATTTACCATAAGCTGCACCTCTGGAGGAAGAACTATTAATGCAAATCGATTTAATGCCTACGTAGAGAGAATGGTCGCCATTCCCGAAGGGATTGACGCAGCTAAAATAACAACAGGAATTGTAGTTGAGCCAGATGGCAAAATCTATCATGTTCCCACAAGAATAACCGTAATTGACGGTAAGTACTATGCTGTTATCAACAGCCGCACAAACAGTGTTTATACAGTGATTTGGCATCCGGTTGAATTCGGCGATGTTGCAAACCATTGGGCAAAGGATGCGATCAACGATATGGGCTCAAGAATGGTTGTTACTGGAGTCGGAAATAATAATTATAATCCCGGAAGCAATATTACCCGTGCTGAGTTTTCTGCAATCATCGTCAGGGCATTGGGGCTTGCACCCGGACTTGGTGAAAGCAGCTTCGGCGATGTATCAGAAAAGAGCTGGTATGGTGCTTATACCGGAACCGCTTCTTCCTACGATCTGATTATGGGTTATCAAGACGGCTCCTTCCGGCCAAATGATAATATTACACGGGAGCAGGCAATGGCAATCATAACAAGAGCTACAAAGCTTACCGATCTGGACGCAAGTACTACTGATGCAGAGATCAAGGAACTGCTCAGTAAATATAAAGACGGGACATCTGTTTCTGGCTATGCCAGAGAAGCAGCTGCAGCCTGTCTGAAAACCAGGATCATAACCGGAAAGGGTGAAGAGCGCATTGCGCCCAAGGACTATATCACACGTGCAGAGGTTGCGGTTATCGTAAAAAGAATGCTTGTGGAATCTGATTTGATCTGATGTTATCATTACTAGTGGCAACTTGCTAGTTGCTAGTTGATTTCTAAATAGGCCGATCTGTTTAATATATAGAAAAACATCCGCTTTCCGTCTTGGTAAGAGATGGAGGAGGATGTTTTCTTTTTCATAGGCATATAAGCCTGTGGAACGTTGGAATGCTGGGCGGCTTAAATGAAAGCCGGCATCCTTAGACGTTTGCCGGTGTTGCCACGAGCTTGCTGATCTCGTTTTCAATGGAGGCTTTTTCATGGATTCGGGCGGCTTTCTTATTCGTAAGAGTAGAAAGTATATTGGCTATCTGCCCATTGAGCTCCTGTACCCGTTCCTGAGAGGCGTGTATTTGAGAAAGCACAGTCCAATCGGCAATGAGACCATCGAAAAAATAGTCTGCAAAACGAATAAATCCATCTGTGTTCATCGTACCAAGGTTTGCATCAAGGGAAACGTCCGCAAGCTCTGTGCGAAACCTGCTGAGCAGCTTTTGCAGATACTCGACGCTGGTTTGTGCTTCGTCCAGATGAGAGTGCTTTGCCATGGTAGAAATCAAACCCCCGCCGAGCATATCCCAAGTACCCCAGCCCTCAGCGCTGTCTAGGCTGTCTGCAATGCTTTCGATTTGGCGCTGAACCGCATGACCGGCACGAATCGCCTCATCCAGTTCTCTGATCTGGCTCTCCACTATGCCCAGCTGTTTTTCCAGGGGGCAAAGGCGGTTCGCATAGTTGGGATCCCTTTGCAGAAGCTTTTGAATTTCATCGAAAACCCTTTGATACTGAAGTGGGCATCCGGAAAGAGAAGACATTTCTCTTTTCAGTTCCTCCATGTGCATTTCGCAATCACTCAGCTGGCGCTCAGCAGCCTCGTATTTCAACCTGGCGCTATAGGCCTCCTGATCTTCATTCCTCAGCTTGTCGTCTTTTCTGCCCAGTATTGTATAAAAAATCGATGTAAGCGTAACCCGTTCCAGTCGGTCTACGTCGGATTCCTCTTTTAAAAGGGCTTTTTTTCGCTCTGTTTGCCTCAGAAGCAGATCATCCCTTTCTAATTGTAGGTTTTTTAGCATAGCTTCGATTTTTCTGATCCGATCCAATTTTTCTGACAGCTCAGCGAGCTCTGTGCGCAATACTTCTATCATAGTAGATTTATCCTTTCCAACCATGAGTCAACAAGAGTTACAGAGTAATTTCACTACAAGATCTTCCTTGACAAACCATTTGTGCTTTGTCAAACGACCTATGGATATGATACCATAATATAGAAATTTCTGTATAGGGATGGACGATTATCATTTATTTTATTTTTTATTTATGTAACTTTTAGAAAGGCTGCTGCGTTATATATGCAGATGATCATCACAGAAAGGAATTCGTCTGATGAGGGAGAGGTTCAAGCAGCTATATAGCGACTATCACGGTACGGTCTACGGGTATCTGTTTTACATGACCCATGATGAGCAGACCGCGCAAGATCTGTCCCAGGAAGCGTTCCTGAAAATATACCTTGGTTTAAAGAAACTTAAGGACGATTCTAATTTAAGGGCATGGTGTATGACCATTGCGCGCAATACATTTTTGTCTTATGCAAGAAAAAAGAAGCCGTTCCTTCTTGGGGACGAAGTAATCCATCAAAGAATATCCGGTACGAATCAATCGCCTGAAGACCTGATTCTGCTGTCAGAGGAACGAAAAGAAATTCATGAGCTTCTCCTGCGGCTGAATGAAAGTGACCGAACCGTGCTGCTCCTGCGAGACCATGAAGGTCTTCCATACGCAGAAATTGCTGCTGTTATGGGCTTGAGCGAGCCGGTGGTTAAAGTGCGGATTTACCGTGCAAGAAGCAAGCTGCGTAATTTGTACAGGGCAATATCGGAATCTATTCGGGAGGGAGACTCATGAGATGTGAAATGAAGGATCAAGTGCTTCTATACCTAAAAGGCGAAAGCAAGGGTACAGCAGGAGAACTTGGCGACGAAAGAACTTGCAGCAGGGAGCTTGAAGGCGAAAAAACTTGCAGCGGCGCGCTGGAGATGGAAATTGAGAAGCATCTGGAGCATTGTGAACAATGCCAGGCCCTTGTAGAAGGGTTTCTGGCGGGAGAGGAGGCGATTCGCCTGCCGGAAGCGGACTGGGGGAACGCCAACTTAAAAGAGAGCGTAGAGCACTACGATATAGGAAATAAACGAATCCTGGTATTTACGATCGTCGGACTCATTCTTGGATGGTTTAGCTATCGGTACTATATTACTGACTTTCTTCCGCTGAAAGTGATCCTTGCAATTCCGTATAAAGTCAGTGAGCTTTTGCACACGGCGTTGCATGATCACAGCTATATCTATATCAGTGAGTCTGTGCAAGGGCAGATGGATGCTTTCTTTCCCCAGTCCGGATTTGCATCCCTACTTGCTGAATACGGAGTATCATCCCTGATCGGGGGTGCACTTTATGGCAGTATCGGATTTTTTACAGGGGATAAAAGAATCTTCACGCTGACGAAATTTCTGAAGTTTGCTGCTACTTGGACCGTGATCGTATCGGTTGCCATCGGAGGAACCTTCCTTATCAATCAGATTGCTGTTGAAAAAAATCACAGCTTTACGGATGTCAGCGGCTTTCTGCTTCATTATGATCATGGCAGTGATGGGTTCTACCGCGAGGATACAGGAGTCCGCGGAACGCTCTACAGCGAGCTGGAACGAGCTTTTTACGAGGATGAAGACATCATTGAAATTCCGGAGCAGAGGCGGGACTTTGACGGTGAGGAGCTGATTGAATTCTATTACGGCAGCTGGCATACAAGATCCATGGCCGCATGGATCAATCCAGAAGAAAAGTATCTGGTGAACGACAATGGAACCATCTATTCTATGAATGATACGTTCTGCAGGCTCGTTGGAGAATATAAAGAGAGGGAGGAGCGGGAGTATGAGCAAGAAAATGAATAACAACGTTCCATTAACGGAGAGCGTTCCATTAGCGAAGAGGAGTGGTCAGTTAAAGAAGAACGTTCAGCTGCCCGCAATAAAATCACGAAAAGACTGGCTCATCGCCTTCCTCATTGCCTTTCTTATGATCTATCTTGCGGTTTTGAGATATCAAGTGCATATCAATGAGTTCCTGATGCAGATCACGCCAGGCAAGATCAGCTATTTTAATCAGCCGGAGAATCATGGCGTGTATGCGGTCACGGTGCTGGGTCTGACAATATTGTCATTAGGGGTAATGATATATAATAGAATAGGAAAAAAACGAATCGGACTTGCAATGGCGGCGGGCATAGCGCTGACCGCTTTCATTACAGGCAGCTACTTTTATGAGTGTGACAGAACGATCAAAACGCCGTATCGGAGCGATCCATCTGACGTTTCCGTAACGTATTGGGAAAATGGGGAGGGCAAAGGCTATGACCTTGATGAACCAACCAAGAAAGCGCTTGCTGATCTGATTGTGTCGCTTGAGCCAGTACCGGGTCAGGGATCGGAACAATCTGAAGGGCAGAACCAAAACGAAACAATGGACGTTGCAGGCGAGCGAGAACGTTCCGAATTCTGGGTAAGTGT
>JAQSXD010000397.1 GCA_029266295.1 Bacillota bacterium
GCAAAAAAAATATCCTCAAAGACGGGTAAAACCCTGTCTGCAAAGTCTATCGCAAACATCCATGGTCTTCTGTCAGCAGCACTTGATTTCTACTATCCTGATCTCGTGCTCAAAACGGCCCTTCCAGCCAAGGAAAAGAAGATCGTGGAACTTCCTTCCGTTGAGGATGTTATAAGCGCCGTAATCGGAACTGAAATTGAATTGCCCTGCCTGCTTGCGATCTGGATGAGTTATAGCATGTCAGAAGTTCGCGGAATAAAGGCGTCTGCGATTGACGAGAACGGTTATATTACTATTAAGGATGTAATTGTCGACGTAGACGGAAAGGCGGTCTCAAAATCAAAAACCAAAGCTTTTGAGCGTACACGGAAATCAAAACTACCAGACTACTTATTTGACCTTGCTAAAAATCAGGAGACCTACAGGCGCGCCCAACAAACAGGAGTAGATGAATATTTAATAACCCTTACCGGGAAAGGAATCTATGACCGATTTCTTCGGATTCAGAAGGCCGCAGGATTGCCGCATACCCGATTCCATGACCTCCGGCATATGAACGCCTCGGTAATGTTGAAACTGAATGTACCAGATAAATATGCTATGGAGCGCGGCGGCTGGAGTACGTCACATACCCTCAAGAAGGTTTACCAGCACACGTTTAGTGACGAAAGAAAGGCTATTGATGACAGGATTGATTCCTATTTTAAAAAAATAATTAATCCCACAGAAGAGGATCCGGAGACGCCGAATTGAAGTCTCTTTTTTATGTTGCATTTTGTGTTGCATTCGTTTCTAAAAAGTGCAACACGACTGGTTTTTCCAGAATATTTATAGGTCATTTTTTAGAATCAAAAATGCTTGAAATGGTTGAAAAAATAACAAGAACCGCTATTTCTAACGGTTCTTGAGTTGGTAACCCGTAGGGGAGTCGAACCCCTGATTCCGCCGTGAGAGGGCGACGTCTTGACCACTTGACCAACGGGTCTCGCTTTATTTCTTACAAGAGATAATAATAAAGCAACAAACAGAAAAAAGCAACCTTTTTTTGTATCGCGACAATATTTGGGCATCAAAAATTACTCTCCACAGCACAATCCATGAAAAGAGAGAGGTTCGTTTTACTCTGAAATTCCGCCCTGGGTTCACCCCTTAAGGTCTTGTATCAACCCTCGAAAAATTCTATCATACCCTTCGCCATATAATCCGCAATATTCAGCGCCTGGTCCTGCAGGTTTTCATACAAAGCAATGTCGTCTGCATAGCGACCCGCCAAAACCATAACCATTTCCTTAATTGTCGTTTCATAATACTCGTAAAGGAGCCGTTTCCATTCCTCTTCACTCCAATAGGGGTTGATTTCCGCAAGGTACGCCGCAATCTGATCCGCGTTGTGATACAGTCTCATGATTCCTGCATCTACAGCTTCCCGGTCACCCTGTCCTTCTGCTGACAGGATTTGAATCCCCGTTATGATCTGTTCCCTAATAAGGTTTTCCACCTTCCTAGCAATTTGAAATCCAAAAAACACTTCCAGGATGTTTCCTAGGTTGGTGGGAGCCTGATACAGCCGTTCCCCAACAAGTTCAAGATCACCGAAATTTGCTGCATAGCTGACCAAAAATGCTCTTCTCCACATCGCCAGTTCCATCCACAGCTTTCGCAGCGTATTGATCAGATTCATCTGCCCGTATGTAAGTCCATCGCTTCCTTCCTGCTCCGCCAATGCAAACACCTCCATTTAGCTTGATCACTTCGGGCGAAAAATACTCCATTTGTATTTACTATCATATGCAGTAAAACGCGCCTGAATTTCCGATTTCGCCATTCCGGCTTTTTTTAATTGAATCAAATTTGGGCACAGTATATAATAGTAACGGTATCCTCTCAGGCCGCAGCATTGCTAACGGCTCTGAGGGAGCTAATCATCACAGTTTAAAACCAATTTGGAGGATAAGATATTATGGATTATAACAAGCTCGCGGAACTGCTTTTTCCGCATATTACGAAAGACCCGGCAGAGTACGAAACCCTCTATCCGCAGCGGAAGCTTCCTGAAGGAGCCAAGATAACCCGTCTGGGACCAAGCCCGACAGGGTTTATTCATCTGGGCAATCTCTATGGCGCGTTTGTTGACGAACGGCTGGCACATCAGAGCGGCGGTCTCTTTTATCTTCGCATCGAGGATACCGATGACAAGCGTCAGGTGGACGGTGCTGTGGAAGCCATCATTTCATCCTTGGAGTTCTTCGGCGTTAGCTTCGACGAAGGAGCTACCATGGATGGTGACAAGGGCGAATACGGCCCCTACTATCAGAGTCAGCGGGCAGAAATCTACCAGACCTATGTCAAGCAATTGGTACAGAACGGACAAGCCTATCCCTGCTTCTGCACAGAGGAAGAGCTTAGCGCCATCCGCGAAGAGCAGGAAAGCCTGAAAGAAAATCCCGGATATTACGGAAAATGGGCAAAGCACAGAGATCTGTCCTTTGAAGAAATCCAAAACAGAATCGAGACTGGACAGGCCTTTGTTGTAAGGCTTCGTTCCAAGGGCATTCCCGCTGGTTCCGGGGAAGAAGTTAGAACCATCTCGGTGGAAGACGGTATTAGAGGCACCCTGACCATGCCGGAAAACGAACAGGACGTGGTGCTGCTCAAGGCAACAGGAATTCCAACCTATCATTTTGCCCACGTGGTGGACGACCATCTGATGCGCACAACCCATGTGGTAAGAGGCGCAGAATGGCTTCCTTCCCTGCCGATCCACGTGGAGTTATTCCAAGCCATGGGATGGCCCCTTCCGATTTACTGCCATACAGCGCAGCTCATGAAGATGGAAGATGGCAATAAGAGGAAGCTTTCAAAGAGAAAGGATCCCGAACTGTCCCTGGATTATTACCGCAGCGAGGGCTACCATCCAAAGGCTGTGAGGGAATACCTCCTGACCATTCTCAACTCCAATTATGAGGAATGGCGAATGGCGAATCCCGATGCACCCCAGGAAGAATTTCCGTTTACCGTAGAAAAGATGAGCAATTCCGGTACGCTTTTCGATTTGGATAAGCTGAATGATATCAGCAAAGACGTGCTGGTTAAAATTCCGGCAGCAGAGCTTGCCAGCTTCCTCATTGAATGGGCAAGAGCCTACAAACCGGAGATTCTAGCACTGCTTGAGGGAAATCAAGATTATTTGGTGAAGATTCTTGATCTGGGCAGATCCGGCGATAAGCCAAGAAAGGATTTTGTCTACGCGCGTCAAATGTTTGATTTCATCAGTTACTTCTATGATGACTACTTTAAGCAGGAAGATGCATATCCTGATAATGTCACAGCTGAGGACGCATCGGTCATTCTGTCGTCCTATCTGGAAAGCTACGATCATCAGGATGATCAGGCCCAGTGGTTTGATAAAATTCGTGAAATTGCAGCTACAAACGGATATGCCGCTAAGCCAAAAGACTATAAAAAGAACCCGGATCAGTACAAAGGTCATGTAGGAGATGTGAGTACGGTCATCCGAATCGCTTTGATGGGAAGATCCATGTCACCGGACCTCTGGGAGATCCAGCAAATCCTCGGAGAAGAGAAGACAAAGGAAAGAATCGGTAAGAAATAACATAAATTATTTGTTCGAAAGTTTTGTAACACATTTCACCGCAGCTTCATAAATTATACTACAAATCAATAATTTTTATAGAAGCAGGTGATTAAAAAAATGTCAGACGGATGTTG
>JAQSXD010000023.1 GCA_029266295.1 Bacillota bacterium
AGATAGGCATTGAATTGATTTCATCAAGGAAAAGACTCCCACCCTCAGCAAGTTCAAAGAGTCCCGGATTGTCGTAGGCACCAGTAAAGCTACCTTTTGTTGTCCCGAACAAAAGACTTTCCAGCAGATTGTCCGGTATTGCTGCACAATTTTGGGTTATAAAGGGCTGGTCTGCTCTGTTGCTTGCATTATGTAAAGCATGGGCAAACAATTCTTTACCAGTTCCCGTTTCTCCGAAAATAAAAACAGGAGCAGCACTGTCCTTTATTTTATGAATGAACTCCTTCTGATCGAGAATCTCTTTATTCGCGGTAATGATATCTTCCAATGTATAATGGGCTCTATTGGAGTACAGTTTTTTATCTACATTCTGGAACTGTTTAAATTGTTCAGGATCCATCATGACAACACTGCCTGGTGCCTGTTTCTGCTTGCCTAAATCTTTTGAGATCTCTATTGAACCAATGATCCTGTCATTGGCTTTGATTGGCAGTGAAATATTTTTTGTAAAAACCGTATTCCCAGATCGATCCATTACCCCCTGCCGTCTGTTGTATATGGGCATACCCAGTTCCATGGCTTTGATCAAGGTACTGTTCTGATCATTGATGTTGGGGAATACTTCGGACAATTTCTTTCCCACGACGTCTTCGCAATCATCCTTCTGGTCGGGATTAAAGACAGGATTAAACTTCACGGAAAATAGAATATCACCGGAGGTATCAATGATGGTAATCCCGTCGATATACTCCATATCGGTTAAAAAGTCGGTTTTTCCTGTGGCCATTGCAAATTACCTCCAAATCAATATATTACTCATAATTGCAGCAATCAGTCAAGTAAAATCTATATCTTTCCCTCTATTGCCGCGAATGTTTTCGAGAAATGGCATTAGAGGTACCCAAATCGGGTACCTCTTAGAAATATCATTGCGAGCGATACTTCATCTTATCTTGATTGCCTACCCCCACAACATCTCATCCGTGGGAACCTTGTTGTCCTTCATATAATATCCGACTCTCGAGATATTGATCAAATGTTTGTAATCCAGATTTTCTGAAATGCTATTATTTCCCCAGGATCCGCAGCCTAGGGTGTTGGTGGGGGCAAACCCATTGAAAAAACTCCCGCCTGCACTGGTAGCACTGGCTTGGTTGATCACAAATCGACTGACCTCTAAACTTTCAGCTGCATATTCAATGTTTTCAACCTGATTGGAATGGATCGCCACGCTGTGTCCTTTCCCATCCTTTTCCAGATTTGCTCTGGCGATTTCAACAGCCTCTTCGAAAGAATTATACCGATACAGAGTCAGCACTGGGCACATTTTCTCTCTGCCTAAAAGATCCTCTGTTCCCTCTGCCTCAACGATAATGACGGTCCGATCCCGTGGGATTTCAATTCCAGCCAGCTCTCCGATCCGCTGAACCGATTGACCTACCGCACCCTTGTTCATTTCACCGTCCACAAACACGGTGTCTCTCAATTTTTCTATGCTTCCACGCTCTGAGATATAAAATGCACCATTCTGAATAAACTCATGAATAATGTCTCCATAGGACTCAGCGGGAATGATCGCCGATTGTTCCCCTGAGCAGATGATTCCATTATCAAACGTTCTTCCCAGAATAATTTTCTTCACAGCCTCCGTGTAATCTGCCTCTTTATCAATGATGCACTGTACATTACCGGCTCCAACGCCAAGTGCCGGCTTTCCGCTGCGGTATGCAGCCTTGACCATGCCCATACCCCCGGTGGCAATTACCACATCCGCACGTTCAATCAGGATTCTCGTATGCTCCCTTGACTGCTGATCCAGTACCTGAATCAGATTTTTCGGAGCGTTGATCTTCTCCAGATTTTTGTTGATCAATTCAACGGTCAGTGAACTTGCTTTCAGCGATCTGTGATGAGGCGTAATAATGATAGAATTTCTCCCTTTCAAAGCAAACATGGCATTGGACATGGGCGTGACGATTGGGTTTGTAGTGGGTGTAATCGCCGCAGCAACCCCCATGGGCTTTGCCACTTCTGTGATGCCCTTCTCTTCATCCCGATTGATAATGCCAACGGATTTTTTATCTTTCAGATGATTCCAAATCACCTTGGCCTTCATTTGATTTTTGATGACCTTATCCTCATATTTTCCCATACCCGTTTCATCTACGGCAAGCCTCGCAAGTAGCTCGGCATTGTCGTATACAGTCTTTGCAATAATCTTTACAACCTCATCCACCTGCTCCTGACGATACTTCTCATATTCCTTCTGAGCAGCTCTCGCCCGCAGGATGTATTCATCAATATATCGTTCACTCTCTGTCATCATCTTACGCCATCTTTTTCAGGAAGTATTCGTTTTGAATATAGTGATAGCCTGCGTCGTATGCCGCCAGATTCATATCCGCAGCTGATTTGTTGAAATTTCCTCTGATTGCGTCTCTGGTTGATTGATATTGCAGCTTGGGCAGTAGCTTTGTCAAAGCGCCAAGCATTACAATGTTCACCGCAAAGGGTTTAAATCTCGTATCTGCAATCTCTGAGGCAGGAATCTCATAAACCTTTTGCGCATCCTCCGGATCTACCGTTACCAAAGAGCTATTAACCAGAACTACGCCATCCTTCTTCGTCTGCCTTTTATACTGCTCATAGCCAAGCTGATTGAAGGCGATAAAAATGTCTGCTTTTTCGACCTTCATATAGTCAATTTCTTCATGATCGGAAACAACCACCTCTGCTTTGCAGGCACCGCCTCTCGCTTCAGGACCGTAGCTCTGGGTCTGGGACACATTGCAGTTTTCATTGATTCCATAAACCTTTGCTAAAATAATTGCAGCGGAGATAACACCATGACCGCCTGCACCGACAATTCTAATATCTCTTCTCACTTTAAAATTTCCTCCTATTCTATGTTGATGCAGCCATCGGGGCAAAGCATCTCACACAATTTACAACCAACGCACTTTTCTGGCTTCGCCGGATAAGGAATCAGCGAGCCAAAACTCTGTCTTTCCTCTGACATTGCAAATACGCTTTTGGGACATGCTTTGATGCATATCTCACAGCCTTTGCAATAGGCTTTGTCGATGGATATCTTCATCATTCTCATACAGTCACCTTCTGCATTCCTCTAAGCTGTTCTTTCAGATTTTTTATCTTATCGGTGTATTCCTGCCTTTCACTATCTGCCTTAAAGTTTCCGATCGGGATTTTCCCTTCCGGACGCTCTGGAGTCCAGCTTTTGCACAGAATTGTGTTATTCTTGATCGCCTCCATCATATTCCAGGGATCACGTTCTTGAAAAACGCTCTTTCCTGCCTGGACGGGACATTGTGATAATACCTCGATAAAAGAAAAGCCATTATGCAAAATTCCTTCCTTGATTGCCTTCTTTAGCTGGTTTGGATGAGACACCGTCCATCTTGAACAATAGGTAGCTCCTGCGCTCATTGCAATTCCGCATCCATCCAGGGGCTCATCCAAAGCACCGAAGGGGCTGGTCTTTGTTCTTGATCCCGCAGGAGTAGTCGGTGATTTCTGACCGCCAGTCATCCCGTAGATGAAGTTATTCACCAGGATAACGGTGATATTGATGTTCCTGTTTGCAGCATGTAGCAGATGATTTCCGCCGATGGCGAGACAATCCCCATCCCCCGTAAAAACGATGATGTTTTTCTCCGGCCTGCTGAGCTTCAGCCCCTCTGCAAAGGCAATGGCTCTGCCGTGAATCGTATGCATCACATCCATGTTCAAATACGGCGGAATCCAGGATGAGCAGCCGATTCCGCTGACACACGCGGTATCTTCTTTGATGCCGAGTTCGTCGATGGCGTGGATTGCCGCATTTAGAATGATTCCGTTTCCGCAGCCCGCACAGAAGATATATGGAAGCGAATCTTTTTTAATATATTTCTCAATTAGCTGATTCATTGTTTGCAACCTTCCTCGCTCTTCATTTCTTTTTCCGTGTATAACAGGTTATGATCCCTCTCCGCATCCATTGGAATGATCATACGCCTTGCTGTCTCTTTTTCAATAATATGCAGAAGTTCCGTGGGCTGGTGGATGATGCCTCCTAATTGCGGTACTGAAATTACGGTACTTTGCTTCAGGCACCTCTCGATTTCAAGACAATATTTCCCCATATTCATTTCCGGAACAAGGATGGTTTTGATCTGTCCGGTCAGTGCTCTCAACTGCTCTTCCGGAAAAGGCCATACAATATTTATTTTGACAAGCCCCGCTTTGATCCCTTTTTCCCGGGCAATTCTAACCGCACGTTTTGCGGATCTGGCGACCGTACCATAACTGATTACCGCAATCTCAGCATCTTCCAAAAACTCATGATCGATATCGACCAGTTCCGCCTGATTCTTTCTGATTTTATCAATCAGATTCCCAACAAAAACCCCACTTTGATCCGGGATATGTCCGATCCTTCTTCCCTTTTCATCATGAAGCTGTCCTTCCACCAGTACGTTATGCCCTTCAAAAAAATTGACCGCATAGGGAAGGTTCTTTTCGTTCCGCCCAAATGGATCGTCACAGTGTTTCACTGGTGTCCGTTCTTCAACTTCAATCTGCTTCGGTATCTGAATTTTCTCTCTCATATGCCCTACGATTTCATCCGCAAGAAGGATTACGGGGGTTCTGAATTGTTCTGCAAGATTAAAGGCTCTTATCGTAAAATCATACATCTCCTGCACCGAAGCAGGCGCAAGGCAGATCATCTCATAGTCCCCGTGACTTCCGTATTTTGCTTGATAAATATCCTGCTGTGACGAAAATGTGGGCTGCCCTGTCGCGGGGCCTCCCCGCTGGACATTGACTACAACCACGGGAGTCTCTGTTTCCACAGCATATCCCAAAGCCTCCTGCTTCAGCGTAAAGCCGGGTCCGGAAGTCGCAGTCATGGACTTTTTTCCGCCCCATCTAGCTCCGATAACAGCACACATTGCTGAAATCTCATCCTCAGCCTGCAAAAAGGAACCCTCCTCCTGGAGCAATAAAGCTTCCGATAAATATTCTATTATCTCTGTTGAAGGAGTGATGGGATATCCCGCAAAGAACCTACAACCCGCGTGAATAGCAGCCTCTGCACATGCCTCATTTCCCTGTAATACTTTTTCGCCATGTTTGATAACGTCTATTTTTTTCAGCATTTCTATCCTCTTTCTTCAGCATTTCTGTCCTTGTGTTTCAACATTTCTATCCTCTTATTTTCAGCACAGACAGAAAGGGAACGACTCTGGTTCTGCTTACCCTATCAATGCTTCCGTATATAAGGATAGCACCGAGAAATAAAAAAACAATCTCTACACCCCCTTATATCCGTGCATTACTGTATTCTTAATGAACATATTATTACGTGATACACCCATACATTTATTATTGTATACAAATTGCGATTTGCCTGTGGACAAAGAAAAAAGTCATGACCGGCAGGTAATGCACAATCATGACTTGATATCCTTCTTTGACTAGCTGGGCTTATATTCTTGCAGTGTCAAAGACAGCTGCCCAGAGCTTCCATTTCGTATGACAGTTATCGTTACAGTATCTCCAACGCTGTACGTTTCCAGAGCCTGGCTTAGTACTGTGGAACTGGTGATCTTTGTATCACCTACAGATACGATCATATCACCTGCCCTAAAACCGGCAATCTCTGCATTGGAACCTGATGCAACAGACTGGACATAAACTCCAAGCTGACGTACCCCATACATCAACGCTTTCTGGGTGGTGGTAAGATCAAGGAAGGACATTCCTGTATCAAGTCTCCCCTTAACGTAGCCGTTCTCCATCAGTTCGCTTGCTACTGTTTTTGCAACATTGATGGGGATAGCAAAACCAAGGCCTTCCACATCAGAACCGGAGGACTTTGCTACAACGATACCAATCAGCTGTCCTCGGTCATTAAACAGCCCACCGCCTGAATTTCCGGGGTTGATTGCGGCATCTGTCTGAAGCAGATTCATGGTCTTGCCATCGATTGAAAGCGCTCTGTCAAGTGCGCTGATGATGCCTTGGGTGACGGTCCCTCCCAGCTGGCCCAGTGGGTTGCCGATTGCGATGGCCGTATCGCCAACCTGAAGACCTTCTGAATCTCCAAGCACTGCCGCAGTAAGTCCAGTCGCATCTATTTTCAGCAGAGCCACATCGGTTTTGCTATCGGTGCCAATGAGGTTTGCAGTATATGTTTTTTCATTTTTAAGGCGTACAGTAATCTTGTTTGCCCCATCGATCACATGGTTGTTGGTCACAATATAGCCATCACTCGATACGATTACTCCGCTGCCGGCTCCGTTGGTTACATACTGCTGCATCCAGCTGTCTGTTGTAACGGTTTCCGTACGGATTTCCACCACAGATGCCGCAGTCAGAGCCGCAACCTCAGCTGTGGTAAGCTTACTTCCAACAGAGGATGCAGTTGTCGTCAGTAAAGCAGCCTGTTCCGCTTTTGTATTCAGTGAGACCTGCGGCGTAACATCGATTCCGTTTGAGAGATAACCTGCCGTGGCCAGCCCCCCTGCAAATCCCAGCATAGAAGAGATTGTTATACAAATGGTAAGTACGACGACGGCGCTTTTCGCTGTAATCAGAAACCTTCTTTTTCTCATCTTTCACACCTCCATATATTCTTTCAATAAAAAGCAAAAGGTCATCCTTACGGTAATATAAGAATAACCTTCTTTTATGAAGAATTTATGAAGAGTCAATGATGGTTAGAAAAAATTATCTGGCTCCACTGACAAAACCCAGCTTGATGCAGGCAAAGCGCTCACTCAACTTTCGCAACCGAATAAAGTTCACGCAGAACCTCCTGGCCTGACGGAAACGGATTCATTATGGTCCAGATGCTGATTCCTGCGAGCCCGTACTCGTTGATCAGCTCAAGCTTCGCCCTTAAGCTTCTTGCATCTTCAAACCAAACCTCATGCTGACGCCCCTGTTCATCAACATAGGTATAAAACGGAGACTGGGCTACTTCATCAAATTGAATAGGCACACCATACCTGGCGGCTCTTGCCCGTGCTTCAACATTGGAAATGGTTTCAGCTCTGGATTCACCCCTTACATAGGGCAGTGTCCAGTCGTAGCCGTAATTGGGTATACCCATCAAAATCTTCGATGGGCTGATCTCTGTCACACCGTAATCCAAGACTTCACGGACTTTATTAATCGGCGCGACGGCCATTGGCGGCCCATATGTGTAGCCCCACTCATAGGTCATTAGCAACGCCAAATTGGCAGCCTGCCCCATCCCCGCATAGTCGTGACCTCCGTAAAGCAAGCCCGGCTGTTCCGCATAGGTCTTGGGCGCTAATGCAACTGTGACGATGAAGCCTTCCGGATTCAGTCTCGCCGCCGTGTCTCTTACGAGTGTCACATATTCATCTGCATCTTCCCGGTTTACAAACTCGAAGTCAAAATCAACACCATAAAAATCCTTCGCGTTAACCGTTTGATAAAGGTTTTCAATCAGCCTGCTTCTTGCCGCCGGATTATTTAGAACTTGACTTGCCAGTTCGTTGCTGAATTGCCCCTGCTCATTCAGCGGTGTTAACACCAGAAGTGCTTGAACACCATGATCCCTTGCAGTCTGTAAAACCCGTGCATCGTTGAGCGGGATCAGGTCTCCCTGAGGAGTAAAGCCGTAGCTAAATGAAGAAACATAGGTAAGATCGGGCATCCACTGCTCCAAAGTCCCCTGATTGATAAACGGATAAGCATATCCGTTCACGATAATGGATCCGTATTGAGAAGCCCTAATATTATACCAAGGCATAGTTCCACCTCCTTACCTACAGAATATGTCGGCAGAAGATCATTTATGCCTTGTCACTTTTTCCCGCAAGTCGAAACGCTGTCTGATTCTGACTTGTAGTATCTTAACCTACTCCTGATCGCTGAAAACCGAAAATCCCAACTCAGTAGTCGGCTTACCCACTGTCGCAAAGGCGGTGGCAGACATCAGCGCTAGAATAATCAAAGTAACGGTTATAACTTTCATAGAAATTCCTGACCTCATTGTTCCTTTCCTCGTGTCAATTGATATCGACACTGCATTCCTTTTTACACCTTTTGTTTCTATAAGACGAATAAAAGTTGAAGAAAGTTCCCTGTTCAGTAAAAAAAAACATATATGATCAGTTGACAAATTGAACATATGAACATATACTCATATATAGAAATATAAAAAACTAATCATTTATAAAATATAGAAAGAACAAATGAGGTAATTCTTATGAGTGAAAAAATCAATTTGGATCGCTGCGACTGTACTGTGATCCACGAAGGCGTAGTTAGTATGGTTAAGGAAAAAATGCCTGATGAAGAAAAGCTTTATGATCTGGCAGAGCTCTTTAAGGTATTTGGTGATTCTACAAGAATCCGAATCCTTTGGGCCCTGTCTGAGTCTGATATGTGTGTTTGCGATATTGCAGCGCTGCTGAACATGAGTCAGTCGGCAATCTCACATCAGCTGAGAATTCTAAAACAGACGAGATTGGTAAAAAACAGAAAAGACGGTAAGGTTGTCTATTATTCTCTCGACGATGCTCATGTCAAACAGATCTTTGAAATGGGTCTGATCCATATCTGCGAGTAAGGCTCTTCCCATTCTCAAGAGTCCATTATTGAAGGAGGAATGAATCATGTCAAACAATAGAAAAGAATATATTCTGGAAGGCTTGGATTGTGCAAACTGCGCTGCAAAGATAGAAAAGAAAGTAAGTGAGATCAACGGTTTAGAAGATGCTTCCGTAAACTTTGTAACCAAAACGCTCTCCTTCCATGTAAATCAAATGGAAGGGACCGATGCGATCGCCTCTCAAGTTAAAAATATCGTCAGAAAACTAGAGCCCGATGTGAAAGTCATAGAGAAAGCTGCTGCTCATAAGGAACATGGTCATGGTCATGATGATCACGGTCATGCTGATCACGCTCACGCTCACGATCACGATCACGGTCATGACGATCACGATCATGAGCATGGCCAAGGGGGAAAAAAGGAATTAATTAAAATGATTGTAGGCGCAGCGATTTTTGCTGTAGCGTTGATCTTTCAATTTCAGACTGTAGTAGAATTTGCACTCTTCTTTATCAGCTATCTGATTGTTGGCGGCGAAGTATTGCTGAAAGCAGTTAAGAACATCTTTCGAGGCCAGGTCTTCGACGAGAACTTCCTCATGACTGTAGCAACCATCGGAGCCTTTGCCATACGAGAATTTCCCGAAGGTGTCGCAGTGATGCTTTTTTATCAAATCGGCGAATATGTGCAGGGGATCGCAGTAAATCGTTCTAGAAAATCCATCACAGAGCTCATGGATATCCGACCGGATTATGCCAATCTGAAGGTCGGGAATGACACAAAGCGAGTGGATCCAGAAGAAGTAGCAGTGGGTGATCTGATCCTTGTCAAGCCGGGAGAAAGAGTTCCTCTTGACGGTAAAGTTGTCGAGGGAAGATCAATGGTTGATACTTCAGCGCTAACCGGAGAATCTGTACCCCGCGAGGTCGAAACCGACAGCGAGGTTCTCAGCGGCTTCATCAATAAAAATGGTGTTCTGACAATTGAAGTATCAAAGGAATTTGGGGATTCCACTGTCACAAAGATCCTTGATCTTGTTCAAAACGCCAGTAATAGAAAAGCACCTACAGAAAACTTCATTACAAAGTTTGCAAGGTATTATACTCCTGCTGTCGTAATCATCGCGGCTTCACTGGCAGTCATTCCCCCGTTGGTCATGGAAGGTGCCACCTTCTCAGAATGGCTGTACAGGGCCTTGGTATTCCTTGTAATCTCCTGTCCTTGTGCACTGGTCATTTCCATTCCCCTCGGATTTTTCGGAGGAATCGGAGGAGCTTCCAAGAGAGGCGTTCTTGTAAAAGGCAGCAACTATCTTGAGGCTCTGAATCATGTTGATATTGTCGTCTTCGATAAAACGGGTACACTCACAAAAGGAGTCTTTAAAGTTACTGAAATTGAAGCAAAGAACAATTTTCAAAAAGACGAGCTTTTGGAATTCGCCGCATATGCAGAGAGTTACTCAAACCACCCCATAGCAGTTTCCATCATAAAGGAGTACGGCAGGGACATTGATCAGGATCAGATCAGTGGTTACAACGAAATCGCTGGCCACGGGATCAAAGTAAATGTGAAAGGGCGCGAAATCCTTGCCGGCAATCGAAAGCTGATGGAAACAGAAGGTATTTCTGCCGATCTGATCGATGCAGCGGGTACTGTGGTCTACATCGCAGCAGACAAAAAATTTGCAGGCCATATCCTCATATCCGACGAGATCAAAGAAGATGCAAAGGACGCAATTGCAGGCTTAAAGCAATTGGGTATCAAAAAGACAGTTATGCTCACAGGAGACAGCCGCAGCATTGCAGAAAAAGTTTCCCGTCAGCTGGGCTTGGATGAATTTTATGCAGAATTGCTGCCAAATCAAAAGGTAGATGAAATTGAAAAACTCGACAAAGAAAAGTCTAAAAAGGGAAAGCTGTTGTTTGTAGGCGACGGAATTAATGACGCCCCCGTACTTGCAAGAGCTGATGTAGGAATTGCTATGGGCGCCTTAGGGTCTGATGCAGCAATCGAAGCTGCCGATGTGGTCATCATGACGGATGAACCCTCAAAGATTGTATCTGGAATTAAGATGGCAAAGAGAACCAGAACCATCGTATGGCAGAACATCATCTTCGCCATGGCGGTCAAACTCATTGTTCTGGGTCTTGGTGCAGGCGGAATCGCAACCATCTGGGAAGCAGTCTTCGCAGATGTAGGTGTCGCTTTGATCGCAGTGCTGAATGCAGCAAGGGTTCTGAATGTAAAGGATATCTAACGCCATCAGGATATTTAACGCCATCAGGATATTTAACTCCATCAAGATATTAAAATCTACATGTTTCTTTATGAAAAAAGAACCGACTGAACGGGTCTTCTCTGACCTGCCTCAATTGGTTCTTTTCCACTTGTTTAATTCCTGGGAAGCTATGATTTAATGTGAACTGTGCAGTTTTACCGATCTGGAATGCGCCTTGAATCTATCAGCGAATCCCTTAATCTTTATCGGCCTTTTCATGACCGTATTTGGCCTTTCCCTGTATTTCAGGAACAGGTTTTTGATCATTCTTCGGAATATGAAGCTTATGGTTGCTTTCTGTACCATGGGGCTCCTTTGGATCCGGTCTTCTCATGCCTGCCTTTGCCATCTTTGCCCCTCCTAAACATCATCGTTCCGAATAGACTGCTTTTTTGCATTTCTATTCTGGTTCTGATTTTCTCTTGTCAGCGGTGTCTGACCGTTGGCTTTTTTCTTTCTTGCTTCCTTATTATCGATCTGACTGTCTTTTGCCATAGGATAACCTCCTGTTTCATTCATCAGGAATATTGTTTCCTTTGATGATTTTTTTATCCGCGATGGCTATTTTTATCCTGCACTTTCCAGTATTTTTTACTGCTCTTTCCCTGCATTATATTACCGCAAACTTATCGCAGAACAAGATCCGCAATCTTTTTCAGGCTTTCATAATCATAAGAAGTAATGCGTCCGTCCTGTACGTAATAGAGCTGATTTCCAATATACAGAACACGTCTTGCATAAGGAATGTCGTTTCCATATACGCCGGAAGGCTCCGATTGCAGGATGCCCCTCAGCGCTAGTTTTCTTCCTTCATAGCCCATAATAACTGCTCCCTGCTGATAGCCATTTTCCTTATTTTCAAAGTTTAGAGAAGCATCCAATGCAACATTCTGTGATGAGGCATCGATCATAACCGCCTTATGATTATAGAAAGCTTCCGAGCTGCTGCCTGAATCTCCCACTACATAATTCGAGATCTCTCTCGGCTTACCCATATCAGACACGTCGAAGAGGGAATATTTGATACCACCCTGACGAACTCCCACAACCACATCTTTTCCACTACTGTCTTTTCGATAAATTTCATAAGTATCTGCGCCGATTCCCAAGAGCAGATTCTTTCCTACAGGATGGAGATAACTGCTGAAGCCTGGAATCTTCAGTTCCCCCGTTACAACAGGCTTGCTTGGATCGGAAAGGTCAAAGACAAAGAGCGGATCGATGGTTCTGAAGGTCACGATATAGCCCTTGTCTCCCATGAATCGCACCGAATAGATCGTTTCTCCTTTCGCAAGTCCCGTCACAGATCCAATCTCATTCAGGGATGGATCCAGTACATACAATGCATTTTCATTACCCCAGGTGGTGGTTGCAACCCGAAGATTTCCTTCATATTCATCCATAGCAAACTGGTTAATCAAATGCCCCTTTACTTCTCCGGATCCCGCATACCCCACTTTCATTCCCGCAATTTCAAATTTAATGATCGTGCTGCTGTCATCGGCTCCGCTGGCTGCAAGATACAGGGAGGAATCGTTCATATACATAGTCATACCATAAGCAGTGATTGCTTCCACTTCGGTCTTTTCTTGATTACTGACATTGATAGCCGATACAATCAAGTAACCATCAGCGGGACGCCTGGGCATAATCATCACATCATCAAGCTTCATCTGTATCTGCTTAGACCCAATTACCGTATCCCTCATCATAGGCAATGCAATTTCTCCCGAGGAATATAGATTGGTCACAAGATAGATGATCTCCCCATTCTTTCTGCTGGACTGATAAGCGCCTTCCATTTCGTGACCCTTTAAATACAATGGTCTGGCAGGATTAGAGATATCATAAACATCGACAAAGCTGTAATTTTTGATGGAATAGTATGGCGGCATAATGCCAATGGATTTGGCGGCTGCTTCATCCATGGACTCCATCAGAACTTCCTTCTTATTATAGAGAGCATTTAAATTTTCCGATCGGGTTCCTAACACCGCAAGCTTGCCATCTGCCACATAGATTTCACTGACATACTTGTCGGTTGAAAGCTTGATTGAAGTTTCGTCTTTCAGACTTCCTTGATCTGCTTTAATCATACGGACCACATTATTCCCGCCGATGTAGATATATTTCCCATCGGTTTTCACCACATCAGCCTCGTCAATGCCTTCCACTTGTACATTCGTAGAGGAATAATTCTGATCAGCAGCGCTAGAAGAATTGGGTGCAGCTGCGGAAGGATCCATGCTGGGTGAAGATGCACCCATACTCGGTACGGAAGCGGACTCCCGTTCGACGATCGCTCCATCGTTCCGAT
Source organism: Bacillota bacterium (assembly GCA_029266295.1). GTDB lineage: Bacteria > Bacillota > Clostridia > Peptostreptococcales > Anaerovoracaceae > Anoxybacterium. The sequence continues at coordinate 13,186 of JAQSXD010000023.1, forward strand.
CAGATCCGCTGGCATTTGACGAGCCATTTGTAAGCGCTACTGCTGCTTTATCATCAATATCATGATAATATTCCTTGCTTCCAGTCAATGCCTTTTTCAGTTCTGACATCGTCCCTGCTTTTACCACTTCACCGATTTTCTCCTCAACCTGCTTCATCAGTTTTGGCTGCATTTGGAGCTCGATTGTCTGATCAGAAACCGCAATGATTCTATTGTGATAAGATACTTTTTTGCTGAGAACCTGTTCACAGATCACCCGCAGCGGAACCATGGTTCGCCCATCCATAATCATGGAATTAGAACCGATTGAAATTGCCTTGCTTCCAAGTAATTCTTCCACAATATATTTTTTTTGTTCGATTGGAAAGCGGAAGCGCTTCCCGCCATAGTTTATGATTGCTTCTCGTTTGGCTTGATCATAGCTTACATCTGCGCCAAAAAACTCCGAAACAGCCCGAAGCGGCAGCAGCGTATTTCCGTTCACAACGGTTGCACTGATATCCGGATTTGCCGAATCCAGCATATGGATCTTATCATTTGTAAGAATTAATGGACTTCCGGTATACAGATAAATGGTGCCGATTGTGTTCTCTGAGTCATCCGGTAAGGCCATGGCCAAAATACTCCCGGATAACAGGAATAGGGCAACGAGCACTCCGCAGATGAATGTTTTCATACGCATTGCAGTGTTCTCCTCTCTTTCATTACCAATATTGTTGACATCTGATGATTTGATTCATGTATTTCATTGTTTGACGCATAATCCTTCCAAATTGTTCCTGAACGAATACCGAAATCAAAAACGCCCCAAAAGAATTTCTTCCGAGACGTTTCATTTCATTCATTGGAGTTTCATTTCATTCCCTTATTGCAGGATGAATCTTGAGATTTTTCTGATTCCTCGCGGATATTATTCGCTGATCTCTTCGAGAGATTTCCCCATGGTTTCCCTGCCAAACAGTGCAACGACAATCGCCACTGCCGCAAATACCGCAGTGAGCAGGATAAAGATGTATCCGTAACCTTTCTCTTCTCCGTAAGCTTTGTAAAGTACCGGAACGATAAGAGGCGCAACAAATGCACCGATTCTGCCAAAGGCAGCTGCCCACCCGGAACCGCTTGCTCTTGCCACGGTTGGATAAACCTCTGGAGTATATGCGTAGACACAGCCCCAAGCTCCCAAACTAAAGAAATAGAGAAGGCATCCAAAGAATAGAACCTGTTCTGTCGATGCCGCGTGACCAAATAACCATGCCGACAAGGCTGTTCCTGCAAAATAAATGGTAAGCACCCATTTCCTGCCGATGCGTTCCACAAGGTAAGCTGCACTGAAATATCCGGGCAGCTGTGCCAGACTCATAATCAATGTAAATTCGAAACTCTTGATCAGATTAAAGCCTTGCGCTACCAAAAGTGATGGCGTCCATAAAACAAAACCATAGTATCCAAAGTTAATTCCAATCCAAATGGTCCATAAAACCAAAGTACTCCGAATATACTTCTTTGACCACAATTCAGCCAAGGACAATCTATTCTTCGCTTCTTTACTTGTTTTTAATGTTTCTTTTTTGAGTTTAAAAGGCTCATAACCTGCCTCGTGTTCCATAACAGATACAAGACGATCTGCTTCATCCCCTTTTCCTGCCTTTTCAAGATAACGGGGAGACTCGGGCATCACCATCCTCAAATAAGCAGCAAAAAGAGCGGGAACTGCACCAACCCAGAAAGCAGCGCGCCAACCGTATACAGGGATGATCAGATAAGCCACCAAGGAAGCTAGAATCCAGCCCCATGCCCAGAAACTCTCCAAAAGAATAACATTCCTGCCACGAATCTTTGTCGGAGAATATTCACTAATCAGCGTTGATGCGGCCGGAAGCTCTCCTCCTAACCCGAAGCCTGTACAAAACCTCAGCACCAGAAGCATGGGATAATTTGCTGAGAAACCAGCCAAACCACTTGCCACACCAAAAATGACCAAAGTCCATGTCACTACAGTTTTGCGTCCCCAGCGATCAGCAGCCATTCCAGACAACGCTGCACCCAGGATCATTCCAAGCATTCCCGAGCTTCCTAATAATCCAATTTGTGCTTGTGTTAGGTTCCAGTCCATTCCAATTGCGGCCATCACTCCGGAAACCATCCCTTGATTCATTGCGTCGAACATCCAACCAATTCCTGCAAGCAGCAGTATTTTTCTCAACATAGGCGTTGAAGGAAGCCGGTCAATACGGTTTGCAATTTGATACATTTTAGTCTCTCCTTTTGTCTTGTCTTCTCTGGTAATTATTAATTTACATATGTATATATAGCTGTCTTGTCATCTGCATCAGTCTACCATATTAATATGAAACAATCAAGTAAATATTATGATGTCCTACATTTAACAAAATAGGTTGTATGTCAAATGTGGTGGTGTACAATCGAGTCAAATGAAATTTAATAGAATATTTAACAACAAGATGGATTTAAAATCCATCTTGTTGTTTTTTACAGGCCACATGTTAGCGTATCGGAATTTAAGGCACACTAAAACAAGGTTCATGCGCGTTGCTTTTTTTATGCCGCCATCATGTGAAGGATTCTGTTCCTAAACCGGTTAAAGTTTCTGACTCCGTAGCAATTGCGTTTCAAAACTTTGATTTTGTTGTTGCACCCTTCGGTGTATCCATTTGTATAACCAGAGCTGAAGGCTCTTAATATGTAAGTTTCCCACCGTTTTATCATTTCGTATAGACTCGTAAATTCAGGCAAGTTGGTAACGTGAACAATTAACTGAAGGTACCTTAGTCTTTCCTTCGCCTCCTCCAAATTATCACTCTCCATAAACTTGAAAAATGCTTCCTTTAAACAATATGCATTTCTAAGGCGATCAGAATAAGATAACATTATGGTAAGTTGATTAATCTCTTCTTCATTTAGCTTTCTGGCGTGGGAGATCATGATCCAGCGGCTTCGTTTAAACCACTTTCGGTCTTCTGGCTTTAGACTTTTCTGAAAGTCTTTTCTGACTTTCTCCATTGCCCAAACGCCATATCTGCATACATGAAATTTATCAGTCACTATTTGGGCTTCAGGAAAGCAGGAAAGAACAATATCTCTGAATTGCTGGCTCATATCCATAATCAGGTATTTAACTTTTCTTCTTTCTTTCATTGAGTAATTCCCAAAATATGCCCTAATATCTTCGGATCTCTTTGCTGGCAGTATATCTAATACCTTGTGATTCACCGGATCTGTTAAGATACATTGGAACTTCCTGCCTGCGTTTCCCTTGAATTCATCAATAGATAGAACTTTTGGAAGCTTTGGCCTTGGGTAGGATACTCGGTCAAATATCCTTGTTGCTATGCCTGGGGTTAAATGATTCATTGCTGCAATCCGTTTTGTAGAATGTTCATACCGGTAGTCATTAAGAACCTTGGCCATAACACGCTGCGTATGCCTTTGATACTTCTTTAGAAAAGATAGCTTCTCATAAAAAGTATGCCCACAACAATTGCAGAGATATCGCCGCTTCTTGATATGTAAAACGCTCCTCAATCCTCCGATTTCAGTATCATTAATTGATTGCACTCGATATGAATGAACCCGTTTGGTTGGCAGATAGCAGTGGAGGCAGACTTTTGCCTCCAACTTTGTTTCAAGATATATATGCTTGATGTTTTGAACTTCTTCAATTTTGATTAATTCTGTACCTTTCAATCCGAGTAAATCTTCTGTATAATTATCGTAGAGCATAAAAAATCTCCTTTCAAATGATTGTTTCGCAACTCCATTTTACTCGAGATTTCCCTTATGCTCTATTCTTTTGCAAAAAAACAATAAAGTGATGGGATTAGGATTTTTCCTAACACCACCACATTTATTATACAACCAGAAAAACGGCGGAAGACCTAGGTCTCCCGCCGAAAAATATCTTCTATTTTTTTATCTTTGATTATCCATTAATGAACAATCTGTTCCAAGTGATTTAGTCTTCGATATAGATAACTACAGTTGCAATTCCGTCTGCGTCGTCACCCTTTGTATCGTATAAGGATACAGTGTAGTTCTTTCTCAGAGCGGACAGCTTAGAAGTTTC
>JAQSXD010000398.1 GCA_029266295.1 Bacillota bacterium
ATAAATGATCCTTGAGATTACATCAGAACCATACGTGGCCTGTTTATTGTAAGTACCCTCCTGATCCAGGATGGTTCCGCTGTCCAGATCCACCAAAACCACAACTACGGTGGTGGTTCCCATGTCCACAGCCACCCCGAAAGCCGATTTTTCTGCCTTTCCTGGCTCCACACCGATGATCTCACACCGGCCTTGAACCATGACCATAGTAACTGTGATTTCAAAATCCCCCAGCCGAATTGCTTCAGGCAGTTTCCGCAGACAATCCAGTGAAATCGCTGCTTCTGTAACACCGTATTCTTTCTTCAAAGCCTTCCTGACCCTGTCAAGGTCGTTCATATTATCCGCAAGATCAGGCTTTACGAGCACAAGGTGATACTTTCTTCCTACAGGATTTTTTCCGTTCTGTTGCAAGAATCCATTTTCTCTGATCTGCCGTTCCGACAGAACAACCTTATGCTTTTTCATTCTCGATTTTTCGGGAATTTCAACCGTCAGATCACCCTTAACAGAAGCAGTGCAGGACAGGGTATACCCCTGGGCCTTCCATTCTTCCGCCAGGTGAAAATCGTTCCCGGCTTCATAAGCGCCTAAAGCGACCCTCACGGCGCACTTGCCGCAGGTCCCGTTGCCGCCGCAGGGGCTGCCGAGCTCGATTCCCGCAGTTCTTGCTGCCTCCAGCAGATTGGTTCCCTCTTCAACGGTAATTTCAATATTGTCCGGCAAAAATGTCACTTGATATTGTGCCATATAAAATCCTCATCATCTTATTTTCAGTCATTCTCGGCTCGTTTTTCTGCTGTCCGTTTTTCCACTGCAGCTTGCGCACCTAACCGCATTTGCACAGCAAATGCTCGGTAGGTGCCATACGGGAATTCCCCAGCTTCAGCTGGCTTGGAATTCCTCCGTTAAGCTGCGGAAAAAAGGCTAGGCGCAGCCAATGAAGGCGAGGACGCGTACACAGACGTACGCAAGCGAGCCTGAAGCAGGCTGCAACAACGCAATTGAAACAGAGTATTACGCAGATAATTTTGTGGAAGGCAAGGCGCGACGAGTGAGCGTGATGCGCACGTACACAGACGTACGTAAGTGAACGCGAACGAGTCAGCAACACAGCATTACGCAAAATTATCAAGCAATTAAGCGAAGTGGGACTTCGCAAATGCAGGCAACCCCGCCGCCTCAGCCGGTCCAACCATTACCTTCCAGCCGGATTTTTCTTCAAGAGCGCCTTTGATTACGGCTACGTAGCCTGGAATAACGATGTTTTTGTGATCCACAACGTTATCAATACCACATTCTTTCATGAATTCTGCAATCTTATCGCCGTTGAATTTTCCTGCTGCCCAAGCGGTCAGCACTGAGGTTCCGTCTGTGGGACAGGCGATGATATAGGATGGGATCTTGCTTCCGGATATTTCTCCTTCGACGGTGTAGTAGGTCAAGGAGAAGTTTGTCGTTACGTAAACCGGCGAATCCTTGGTGGCCGCTCCGATGGCATAAACCTTCGGTTCAACCTGGCTGGGCTTCTGCGGGTCTGTGTATATGTTCATCCTTTGGGCCATAAGCGGCAGTATCTGAGATTTTTCATCAGCCTTCAGTACAACGATGCTGGCATATTTGGCCGCGTACACACTGGCTTCCATGACTTCTTCTCTCGGATCTTCGGAAGCGGTAAAAGCGATAACGGGATATCCCAGAGGACGGAATCTCTTTTTAATGGCAAGTCTTCTGATCTGTGTGATTTCAGCAAGCGCCTGAGACAGCTCCCTTGTGCCGGTATCGATGACCAGCTCTTTGTAGGAGGCCGCAACCTTTTCCGCCAGTGCTGCTGTCGCTTCCAGCCCGTCACCCTTTACGGCGAGGGGACAGTCAAATTTCTTTGCAAGGTCTGCCATCTTCTCGTAGTTTGCTTCCGTTGCTGCGTAAATCAGTGGCTTTGATGTTCCTATGACCGCAAGGCCTTTCTCCATAGCAGCAGGGTCTTCACTGATCAGCACGGTAGCGAAGCAGGTTTTCTCCGCCACTGCCTTAACAGCATTTTCAAATGCCTCGGGGCTGCCGGAATCATTCCTTACCGCAATCATATCGATGGAAACCAGTTCGCCGACTCTCTCGAAGGTCAAGCTGTTCACCTTTTCTACCTTGGCTGACAGCGCGTCTCCCGTCAGGGTGTCGGAGATTTCCACTGCGAAGCATGTTGGATGATAGAAGGTTTTATCGTGACGAAATAGGACGACCTCGTCTCCCAGTTCTCTCACGTAGCCTTCTTTGCCAACCTTTACAAGTTTGATGGGAGGTGCAGAAGCTCCGCCGAGCGTCTCCTTAGCCTCTTCTGAAATGTGAGGACAATTTTCGATAGAGGTCTTGGATGCTGCCAGAGCCATAGCAAATGCAAGGCAGGTGGGGTTTCCGCAATCCTTACAGTTGGTTTTCGGTAATAACTTGAAAATGTCTAATCCTGTTAGTGCCATAATTTCACATCTCCTTTTCTTGCTTGGAAATTCTATTCGCAGCATCATTTTCATCCGCAGCTTTCCCGCCTTCATTTGGGGATCGAGTGCGATAAGCCGCTCCAATTCTCACTTGAGTATGAACCGCTGTGAATAAAATTTCCTGCAATTTATTAGTGATTCGTTTGATGAATACTTGATATCCAAGGTAATGGCTTGCCTAGAACAGCGGGTCCATGGTAAACGCAGGATGCTGTTTTTCTTCCAGGAAGGAAAGGATTTCTTCGGTGGAAGTACCAATGGTTTCATCTGCGATCTTATCAACAAAGTCACTACCCAGGCCCTGATCCTCTGCGATCTTTGTCATCTCGCCTCTGAGAGACTCCTTGAGATCCTTAGGCATCCAGACAATTCTTCCGATCCCGTTATCCGCTTTGATGAATTTTTTACTGATGATATATCGTTTTCCGATTCCCATAAAGCCGGGGGACTGAACACCGCCGCCTACTGCACCTGCCAAGGTGGAGAAGGTCATGCCGCAGGGGGTCATGCCGGAGTGTTCTCTGGTGGTGATCATCAGACCGTTGGCTTCCGGCACGATGGCCATGATCGCCTCAAAGCAACCGCAAGAGCTCATGGGGAGTTCCATCAGAGTATACAGGGCCACTTCTTCCACCGACTGATTGGAGGCAGTATAGACATACTCGTTGAGGCTTCTCCAGATCCCCTTTTCCTCGTCCACAACCCCATCCTTTTTCAGGGGCTGGTTTGGACCTGTTGGAGTGATCTCGAAGGAGGCCTTGGCATCCAGCCAGCTGACGGCACCGCAAAGACCGACACGTTCCGGAGTTACGATACAGACATGGTTTGGTGCAAAGGACTGACAGAGCAGGCAGGAATAGAATTCGTCCACAGACTCGTCTGTCAGACCGCCAAGCCGTTCATCTCTGGCTCGGTATGCCTCTCTTGCTTCTTCCATCTTTTCCTTGACCAGCGCTTCTTCGGTATAGATGGTAACCTCAACACGATCCACGATGGCCGGGAATTCCGATTTATATTTCGCGATCAGGATTTCTCCGAAATCCTTGAACTTAAACCCTTTTTCTTTTGCGTCTTTACTGATTCGGAGCCAGCAGAGGTCTCTCTGTGCAACGTGCCACAAGCCTTCTCCATAGTTGATGAAGTAATGGACACGGCGCTCCAGAACACCCTCAAAGTCTGACTGCATCTTTCTTCCGTAGAT
>JAQSXD010000399.1 GCA_029266295.1 Bacillota bacterium
CCTTTTGTGGAATCCAAGGGATCTTTTTTTACTTCAAGAATTGAATTACTGCCCAATATGACACAGCCCGCATTATACGGCGGTACCTCGGCAAGAGACGAACTTTTGCTGAGATAGCCTCTGCCCCCGGTAATATCGCCTGTCACAGAAAGCTTGCCTCCCTCAAGCTGCACACCGGGTCCGCCTACAGAAAGGGTTTGCGAGCTTGAAGCATCACCGCCTTGGACATTTCCTATTATCGAAACATCACTTCCTTTTTTAACGACAATTCCATATCCACCAAACACATACTTCGAGGAAGATGCTTCTCCCAATCCACTTGTGGAGCCTCCACGAATATCACCATTGATGACTACCGTGCTGTTGTCTGCAGAAAGTCCCATGCCTCCGTCAGTCCCAACAGCCGTAGCAGCGGGCTGATTCGCCCCGGAGATGTTGCCGTTCACCGTAACAACAGAACCCACTGCGTAAAGTCCCACACCAGTCTTATTACCTGATGCACTGGAACTCCCACTCACATCACCATTCACTGTGACATTGGCGCCCTTACGCAAACTCAATCCGTAAAAGCCTCTATCCGACGTGTTGCTCTTTCCTTCAAAGTTAATATTATCACCAAAACTGATGGTACCAGCTCCTAAAATTGTAGCATTGCCATCTGACGTTGTGAATGTTCTGGCGTTTACGAGTGTCAGCTCTCCGTCAGAACCGTTGACAACTTTCACATTCTTTCCTGTAATATTTAAGGTGCCGGTCCAATCAAACCCCTGCGTCAGTGAAATCACAGTCTGACTGTCCCCCGAAGCGGCGGCTACCGCGCTTGCCAGTTCCGTATAGCTGCCAACCTTAATGCCCGGTTCCCTCTCCACCTCATAGGTCTGATTGGATATAATAAACTGCTGTACATCGCTGTCCACACAATAAAGCGTTGATGCTTTGGCCCTTAATTTAATCTGATTGTTATCGTAATTGTTTAGATCAGTTCTTTGGAATTCCAGTTTATCAGTATATAAAGTCTGGGGAATATAACCGGTAAAGTCATCCCCATTGTCCCCGCTATTGATGGAATAATACAAGTTTGAACCAGTGTTGGGATTATTGATTCTTGCATAAATTGTATTTCCATCTCCACTTTGTGTCACTGCAAAGGTCGGGTCCGACAGCTTAGCGACGTTGTTTACCGGAGGATTTTTTAGAGTAATATTCATCTTATAAAGCCATTTAGAATACCTGTTTGTCATCTGTGTTTTATTTTCAAGGTCTTCCATGGTCTGCCCTGTGCAATAGCGGAAGGTTGCAAATTGATCCATCTGGGTTTCCATCCAGCTTTTGACCCGATCCAGATCCGTTTCCCCGGATAACGTTTTCAAGTACATGAATCGGCTCTGATAAGAGCTGAGGGCCAGCATAGGAACCACCTCGGTTTTCCCTTCACCCTTAATTTCCTCCATGTTGGTTTCCGGAGTAATTTGATCATAAGAAAACAATCCCGGAAAATAATAGCCGGTATTCTGGGGCTTTGAGGAATCATAAATTGTTGCTGCAGCATCTCCGTCACTCATATTCATGGTGACTTTATCTATGTCGCTGACATTTAGTTCCAGATCCCCGGCGATTTTTTCCATCAGGTCGCTGATAGCGACGCCTTTCGCCGCAGTCAGAACCGACATGTTCAGACTATCAATGGAGGAAAAAAAGACGGTCTCTTCCTCACATGCTTCCTCGATTTCCTCCAGCGTATAAACTTTGGTCAAAACATTGTTACCATCGGCATTGCATAGATACACAGGCATCCTTTGGGCCGAATCAGAAGTATCTGTTTTTCCGTATACGGTCATGGGAAACGTGCTGAAAATCAAGATCGAAATCAACAGAAGAGAGATGAAACGTTTCCATGGCTTTTTATGCGTCTTTTCCATTTTTCAATTTCCCTTTCATAGATTGACTGCCCCTGGATCATTCGAAACACAGAGGCAGTCAACAAAAGTACCCATAAATTATTTGAGTGATTCCAAATCAAAACTCTTCTACGACGACTCTGATCTTGGCGTTCTCAAATGAGTAGCAGCTTCTGAGCTCTGCTTAGTTTGCCAATTGGAAGGTAACCACGTCGATTTCCCTTACAAAATTATTGTTCGTATAAGCAAGAGGTGAGAGCAGTTCCGTAGCCTTGAGGCCATAGCACAGCATGGGTGTACCGGAAGAAAATAGTGCAGCGGAGTCTGCTGCCGTGTCGGTCATATAACGAGCCTGAGAATAGGTCAGCGCAAGCATTGGAGTTACTGTTTCTCCTTCAAGTAAATCAGTATCACCATCGATCAAGTATCCCGGTGTCACCACATTCCCGCTGCCATCTAATACCGTTTCTATCCAACAATCAGGAAGATTGCTGAAGTATGATCTTGCAGAATCATAAAGATTCCCGTAGGTTGCAGTAAAGGATGCGGGCTTGCTGCTGTTCACATCAGCAAAGGTAAAGGTATCGTTAGCAGCAAAGGTCGTGATTGAGCTGTGGGTATTCTGAATCAGGTCCTCCAGATCAATTCCTGTGGCAACGGTGGTTCTCCATGCGGGGAGCTTGTCCAAAGAGGAGTATTTTACCTTGAGATCATCTCCGTAGGCATCTTGGACAGCCATGGCTTCCAGTTCTGCTCTCGTATAGCCTTCTGTAGCAATGACAACTCCTGAGGAATTCTTGATATTGACGGTCAGCACATCAGGGTCTGTGGCAAAAGCGGTCATGGACATGGAACCGATTAACAGAGTTACAGCAATCATACAAGCAAAGATTTTTTTCATGTTTCTCATTTCTTTTCCCTCCAAAGTTAAAAGTTTTGAACAATTTTTATTCTCTAAGTGCTCACCCCTTTTTCCAGTTTTGAGCACAAGGTTGTGATTTGCTTCACCTCCCCTCTTTCATCACGTCAGTCAGCACCTTGGCTACTTCGGCTCTGGTTGCGCTTTTTCCCGGTTTAAATTCGCCATCTGGATAGCCGGATAGCCAGCCCTTGTCTCCGGTGAACTTCACAGCATCTTTCGCCCAGCTTGCGATCTTTGTCTGATCCCCATAATTCGCTCCTTGGGTTTGTTTCGTGCTATCCTTCGTGGATGACTCAGACTTTTCCTTCCATGACGTATAGTTCTTTAAAATAACGGCTAGCTGCTCCCTTGTCACCGCTTGATCCGGGGCAAACTTACCAGCTCCGACGCCTGTTACGATTTTGTTTTCATATGCCCATTGAACATATCCGCCATACCACTTGGACGGTGATACATCGCTGAAACTGGCGGCAGAATAGCTTCCTGTGTTTACATTGGCGGCACGGCCAAGAACGGTTACAAGCATTCCTCTGGTCATAGTAACATCCGGCCCGAAGGTCGCCTCACTGGTGCCCTGAAAGCTGCCGTTCTCTGTGACAAAAGTTGGGTAAGGCGCATACCATGAGGTTTCAGCCACATCATAATATTGGTTCACCGCAGTATTTTCCGTATAAGCGATGGCAAACACCGAAAGGTGGTCTGTTTCAAATTCCATTGCCTTCGCGGTTGTATTGAACGCAGCTCCCGCCATTCTCTGGCCGTTTCCGTCTTCTTTAAGCCATACGACATAATATCCCTTTACCTTTTTCGCAGCATCTGCCGCGCAGGGAAGCCTGATCGTGATTTTCGTTCCCCCAAGCTCAGTAATCTGGC
>JAQSXD010000400.1 GCA_029266295.1 Bacillota bacterium
AGGGCATTGAAAGGGATAGGAAGATAACGGAATGGATTTTGAGGAAAGGATCACATCACCCGATAAGAACTTTGATGAGGAAGGGATCGAGCTCAGCTTGCGTCCTAAAAAACTTCTGGAGTATATCGGGCAAAAAGCGGTGACTGAAAATCTGCAGATTTTTATTGAAGCTGCGAAAATACGCCGCGAACCGCTGGATCACGTACTTTTTTATGGTCCTCCGGGGCTTGGAAAGACAACCTTAGCAGGGATTATTGCCAATGAGCTTGGCGTAGATCTCCGGATCACGTCTGGCCCAGCTATCGAACGGGCGGGGGATCTTGCGGCCATACTGACCAATCTCAATGACAATGACGTACTGTTCATTGATGAAATTCATCGTCTGAATCGCTCCGTGGAAGAAGTACTATATTCTGCAATGGAGGATTATGCGCTGGATATCATCATCGGAAAAGGCCCCTCTGCAAGGTCCATCCGATTGGACTTATCAAAATTTACGCTGATCGGTGCTACCACGAGAGCCGGCAGTCTTTCTGCGCCGCTTCGAGACCGTTTCGGTGTACTAAGCAAGTTCGAACTCTATACCATTGATGAACTGAAAAAGATCATCAAGCGTTCCGCTGATATTTTAAACATTGGGATCGACGATGAATCCCTGACAGAAATGGCAAGGCGATCGAGGGGAACTCCCCGTGTTGCAAACCGGCTCCTGAAAAGAGTAAGGGATTTCAGTCAGGTAAAGGGCAACGGCACCATCGATCTTGAAATAACGAATCAGACACTGCAGTCGCTGGGAATTGATGCCCAGGGACTTGAGAATCTGGATCGTGAGATTCTCAGGATCATCATCGAACGGTTCCATGGGGGCCCGGTTGGAATCGACACGATCTCCGCTTCCATCGGCGAAGAACGGGTTACCATCGAGGATGTCTACGAACCCTATTTGATCCAAGCGGGGTTTTTACACCGCACTCAAAAAGGAAGGATGGCATCGGAGCTGGCTTACCGTCATCTTGGTTTGGAAAGCCCTTCAGTTGAACAGATTACGATGTGAGATACAACGGCGCGATGCCATTTGTATTGATTCGCATTCCAATAAAACCAGCATAGAATGCAATACATCAGCTTTTATAGGATTTGATGAGGACAATAGCTGAAATTAATGAAGGAATATGGGAAGTAGAATGAAACACGTCAGATTTACCATAATGATTATTATGTTAGCTTTGATCCTGCCCTTGTGCAGTGGATATCAGGTTGAAGCAGCTTCAAAACGTGATTATTTGAAGATCGGACTAAAATTCGGTAACAATTGTGTCTCGACCGGCACTTTGAAATCAGATCAAGGATTTCTTCTTGGAACCATCGATGGGAGAAGCTTTGATGAAGGAATGCCGCTCCCGGCATATAACGAGATTACAATCACAAATGAAAATGGAAACATTGTCGTCAGAGATACAGATGGTGTTTTATTGTCTGCCGATATGGGTTCTTCCGGCTGCATTATGCCTACTGATTATGAAGATGATGGAATTCTTTATTATGATGGGACGCCATATCGAGGCGGAATCCATTTTCTCGCAAAATCAAATAGTAACATGGCTGTGATTAATGTGATCCAGCTGGAACACTATGTTTATGGAATTTTAAATTCGGAGCTGGGTTATACCAACCCAAAGGAAGCATTGAAAGCCCAGGCCGTTGTGGCGAGAAGCTATGCGGAGCAAAATTTAGCAAAGCACTCCTCAGATGGTTTTGATCTTTGCACTTCTACTCATTGTCAGGTTTACAAGGGGTATTCGGGTGAATATGATGCCACAAATGAAGCGACAGATGAGACGGAAGGGGAATTTCTCCTTTATGACGGAGAACCGGTCTCCGCCTTTTATTTTAAAAACAGCGGGGGATATACGCAGAATTCAGAAGATGTGTGGTCCGGAAAACTTCCATATCTGAGAGCTGTCAAGGATGAATACAGCCCCAGCTATCCTTGGAGCACCAGCCTTTCCTTTGAAATCATTAAGACGAAGCTGGAATCTGCCGGTTTTTCGCCGGGAACCATTCAATCTGTCTCCATAAATGGTTATAATAATACCGGTGCGGTTTCGGAGCTGAAGATCGTAGGCAGCGGAGCTACTGTCTATTTGAAAAAAGAAAATATCAGAAGTGTTTTGGGCGCAACGATTATCAAATCCAATATGTTCAAACTTGGAAAAGGAAGCGCATCAGGAGGTAATGGCACCTGGAACATCAGCAATGGTATAAAGGTGACAGAATCAGACGCAAATTCTAACCTGTATGTAATCAGCGATTCCGGAAAAGCTAAAAAAATTGAAGCAGAAGGTTTATACGGCTCCAATGGCCTTGTTACAATTTTGCTGGGGAGCAAAGCCTCTGAGTCAACCCAAACGGTCACCAGCGGAACTGTAGAGTTTAACGGATACGGATACGGTCATGGCGTAGGGATGCCCCAGGACAGCGCTGTGGAAATGGCGAAGCAGGGGTTCGATTATAAAGAAATTCTGAATTATTTCTTTACGGATATAGAAGTAGATTAGGAATAAAGATAAAAATAAGAAGAGGAAAATGAATGCACATTAACGATTTTGATTATAATTTACCTGAGGAGCTGATCGCTCAGCATCCTGCTGATAAAAGAGACGAATCCAGGCTTATGGTGATTGACCGCAGTACCGGTGAATTATCCCATAAGCACTTTTATGATATCCTTGATTATCTGAACCCGGGAGACTGTCTGGTCATGAACAATTCAAAGGTACTTCCTGCCAGATTGTTTGGGGTAAAGGAGCACACCGGAGCCAAGGTTGAGTTTTTATTGATCAAAAGGATTGAGGGCGATATCTGGGAAGCTATGGTTCGGCCGGGAAAGCGACTGCATCCGGGGGATCGGGTGTCCTTCGGTGACGGCACTTTAATGGCAGATATTATCGAGCACAGTGAAGGCGGTACAAGACTTGTGAAATTTGAATATGAGGGCGTCTTCCTGGAACTTTTAGAACAGTTAGGTAAGATCCCGCTTCCTCCCTATATTGAACGGGAGAGCGGCGCAGAGGATAAAGAACGCTATCAGACGGTTTATTGCAAGGAAGAAGGTTCTGTTGCAGCACCCACAGCAGGGCTTCATTTCACGGAGGAATTGCTGAAACGAGCAGAAAAGAAGGGCGTAAAGCTTGCCTATGTAACGCTTCATGTGGGAATCGGAACCTTCCGTCCAGTGAAATGCGAAACCATTGAAGAGCACAAGATGCATTTTGAAGAATATCACATTGATGACGAAAATGCGAACATCATCAACGAAACAAAGCGATCCGGCGGCAGAATTATATCCGTGGGTACCACTTCAACGCGAACCATGGAAAGTGCAGCAACCGAAGATGGGATCATTCTGCCCGGTGAAGGCAGCACGGGAATCTTTATTTACCCAGGCTACCGGTTCAAGGTAGTGGACTGTTTGATCACCAATTTCCATCTTCCAAAATCCACCTTGCTAATGCTGGTGTCGGCACTGTATAATAGAGAGAATATTATTTCTGCCTACAATGAAGCAGTAGCGCAGGACTATCGGTTTTTCAGCTATGGCGATGCAATGTTTATTTTATAGATAATATTGAGGGGAATATGGCAGCAGTTACGTATGAATTAATCAAAAAAGATTCGAAATCAAAAGCA
>JAQSXD010000401.1 GCA_029266295.1 Bacillota bacterium
AACCGATGATTTCCGTGGATGCTTTGGGGGTGGCAAAGAGTTCCATGAAAGCAGATAACTCCAGTGCATCAAGGATCTCCTCAGAAAATTCTCCACGCCTAAGATTCATCAATGCAGTCGTCATATCGGAATTATCACTGCACGCTTCACCCGTCAGCTTAAAATTCAGCCAATCTTTACAATGAAAGATCTTGTGGATTCTAGCAAGGTGCTCCGGCTCATATTCCTTTATCCAACGCAAAATATGGATGTTGGAACCTGCATAAAGGGGATTCGCGTCGTTCTTTATGCAGATTCCGTCTATTTCTTTCTTGTTGATAAGCTTTAAATACTTTGTTCTTGTGTCGTTCCACAGAATCGCATTCCGTACCGGATTTCCCTCTTTGTCTATCGCCCATAAGCCGTCACCCTGACCCGTTATGCCGATCCCCGCAAGTTTACTGAAGATCGCGGAATTGTTTTTCGAAAGCTTTCTCAGCAGCCGGCAGAGGCTTTCCCAGAGCAGGATCATATCCAACTCGCATGCGTCCTCCGAGGGCATGAACAGGTTCACATCCTCTGTCGCCGAATCGATAAAAATACCTTCTTCCGATACGATTGCCGCCTTGATACAGGTGGTTCCAGCGTCTATGCCTAAATAAAACAAAGCATTCCTCCTGTGTTCCTATTTTTGAAACTGCTTCATACCCATCGTGTTCACTTCCATGTCGATGAGCTCTTTTAATTCATCATCCAGCTTCATCAGTGTGAGTGTGACTCCCATCATTTCCAGTGAAGTGAAGTAATTTCCAACATAAGATCGGTGTACTTTGATTCCCTTTTCCGAAAGGATTTCTTCTACTTTATTGTATACGATATAACCTTCCATAATCGGGGTGGCTCCCAGCCCGGAAAGCAGCACAACGACTTCATCTCCCGATTCAAAGGGCTGATCAGGAAGGATAATGTCCAGCATGATCTGAGCCATTTCGTCTGCCGTTGCCAAATCGGCAACTTTGATCCCCGGTTCACCGTGGTGCCCGATGCCTACTTCCATGGTTCCTTCTTTAATTTGAAAGTTTGGCTTTCCTACAGAAGGAATGGTGCAGGGAGTGATACCGATGCCCACGCTCTTGGTATTATCGATGGCTTTCTGAGCAGCAGCGATTACTTCGTCCAGGCTGCCGCCTTTTGCAGCTTTTGCACCGCCTACCTTCCACATCAGAATTTCACCGGCTACGCCTCTTCTTTTCTGGGATTCTTCTTTCGGTGCTGAAGCGACATCATCGTTGGCAACGACAGTCTTAACCTCAATGCCTTCCATTTCAGCCATTTGCTTCGCCATTTTAACATTCATATTGTCTCCGGCATAATTTCCGTAAAGACAAGCGATGCCTTTTCCGCCGTCAGCTTCTTTGAATGCTTCGAAAAAAGCCTTGGCTGTTGGAGATGAGAAGATTTCTCCCACTGCAACCGCATCTACCATGTTCTTCCCTATGTAACCGATAAAGGCAGGTTTATGTCCGGAACCGCCTCCCGTAACAATTCCAACTTTTCCGGCTGCAGGAGCATTGACATATTTGATGACCCTTGGATTCTCTGTTTCTGCTACGATATCTTTATGATTTTTCAAAAATCCTTTGAGCATATCTTCAACAACAAGATCAGGATGATTAATTATTCTTTGCATGCGATTGTACCTCCTGAAATAAAATCTCTTTCGTATTCCATAATCCGGTCGACCTTGGAGGCAGAACCTCCGCCCTGGAATTCCGAATTCATCCAGATTTCAACCAGCTGCTTTGCCAGTTCTGATCCAATGACTCTTGCTCCCATGGTCATAATCTGAGCATTGTTGCTCTTTCTGGCCCTCTCGGCAGAAAAGCTGTCATGGCAGACCGCCGCTCGGATTCCCGGAACTTTATTGGCTGTGATTGCCATTCCGATCCCAGTACCGCAGAGGAGGATTCCTCTGTCATGCTTTCCTGCCGCAATGGCTGCGGCAACCTTGACTGCAGTGTCGGGATATAGGGAGGCGTCTTTGTTATATACTCCATAATCCTCTGTTTCATAGCCCAGATGGGTCATGTGCTCCATGATGATCTGCTTTAGGTCGAAAGCAGCTTCATCGCAGCCAATGGCAATTTTATTCATCTTACCGCCTCGCTTTCTTCTGTCCTTTCAAATGGATTTCACTGGATTAAGGAATTAGAATTACTTTCAATGTTCCCTCTGCACCTTTTTCGGCGATTTTGAACGCAGCTTCCCACTCATCCAGCGAGAATTGATGGGTTACAACGCCCTTGGTGGGCATCTTGCCATCCTTGATCCACTCTGCCACTGCATCATAGCAGTAAGGGCTGAGATGTGAGCCGTAGAGGTTCAGTTCTTTTCTGTCGCTGATAATGCTCCAGTCAACGGTTGTAAGATCACCGAACACACTGAATTCAACGAAAGTTCCCATTTTTCTGATGGCTTCCAGACCTTGCTTTACGCTGGAAGGATGGCCTGTTGCTTCGATATAGATATCACAGCCGTAGCCTTCGGTTAATTTCTGGATTTCTTCCACTACATTGACTTCCAGCGGATTCATTACCATATGTGCGCCAAATTCTTTTGCAAGGGCAAGACGATCTGGTTTTGTATCAAGAACGATAAAGTTTTTCGGATTTTTCATGGCGATATAGCCTACCATACCAAGACCCAAGGTTCCGGCTCCAGACAGGACAACCACATCCTCATTGGTGATGCCAGCTCTGTCAACACAGTGCTTGGAACAGGCATAGGGTTCGATCAGAATGGCTTCTTCGATTGCCAGCTCTTCCGGAACATGATAGTTCAGCGCTTCCTTGGGGAATTTCATATATTCTGCCATGCCGCCGTTAACATTGTTCTGGAATCCGTATACGTCATGCTTCTGGCACATCCAGTGTCTTCCGGTCTTGCAGAATTTGCATTCCCAGCAAGGAACAATCTGCTCGGAGATCACTCTGTCACCCAGTTTAAAATCACCTTTTACATTATCGCCCATTTCAACGATTCTACCGATAAATTCATGGCCTGGAGTCATGGGAGCCTTGATATAAGGCGGATTTCCTTCACCGCCCCAGAAACTGGGAGCACCGTGGTAGGATTTCAGATCTCCGGCACAGATCCCGCAAGCCTCAACCTTAATTACGATTTCGCCGTCTCCTGCCTTTGGTACAGGGACTTCTTCCAATTTAAAGCATCCAGGTTCGTAAGCAACTAAAGCTTTCATTTTCTCAGGAATGTTTGACATTTTGTTTCCTCCCTTTTTTGATATCTAAGGAAGCGCTGATTGAATGGAGTGTGCGCGCACAGAATGAATCAGCATTTCCCTAAGATTAAACTAATATTTTCTCCCCTGTATTTACGTCGAACAGGTGGGTTTTTTCGGATTTTACTTCAAGCTTGACGATATCTCCTTGCCTGTATCTTTTTTCATCTGTTGTGATCAGTGTCAGGAAACCCTCTCCAACGCGGAAGCTGATTTTTTTCTCATCTCCCAGATTTTCGAAAACAGATATTTTTACATCTGAGCCCTTGCTGTTTGATCCGCCAATCATAACATCAGACGGTCTGACACCAAGTCTGACCTGCATCCCTTCGCTCAGCACCGAATGATACCGCTCCGGTGCAGGAATCAGTATATCCGCATCCTGCAGTTTGAAGAGAAAAC